>JAFSPK010000123.1:0-11086 GCA_017443005.1 Acidaminococcaceae bacterium | reverse complement strand
TGTTGATTTCGAAGAAAAAATGTACGCGGTAGGCAAGATCCCCGGAGGCTTTATCAAACGGGAAGGCCGTCCCAGCACCCATGCGGTACTGACCAGCCGTCTGATTGACCGTCCTATCCGTCCCATGTTCCCGGACGGGTACCGGAATGATGTGCAGATTGTTGCCACTGCGGTTTCCGTAGATCCCGACAACGCGCCGGATATCCCGGGCATGATCGGTGCTTCCGCTGCGTTGTGCGTATCCGATATTCCCTTTGAAGGACCTATCGCCGGTGTGCGCGTAGGCCTGATCGACGGACAGTATATCGTCAACCCGACTGTGGACCAGTTCAAGGTAAGCCGCCTGAACCTGGCGGTAGCCGGAACCACGGACGCCATCCTGATGGTAGAAGCCGGCTGCAAGGAAATCTCCGAGCAGGAAATGCTGGACGCGATTTTCTTTGCCCATGAGAACATTAAAAAGATCTGCGAATTTATCAGCGGCATCCAGGCTGAAATCGGCAAACCGAAAATGGAAGTGCCCAAATACAATCCGCCGGAAGAACTGGTAAAAGAAATCGAAGAGTTCGGCGCTGAAAAACTGAAAGCGGCCCTCATGGACGCCAACAAACTGCAGCGCGAAGAAAACGTGGACCGCGTGAAGAAAGAAATTGCGGAAGCGTTTATCGAAAAATATCCGGAAAACGGCACCGACGTTGCCTATATTACCCAGAAGCTGGTTAAGAAAATCGTACGCCGCACCATCGCGGTGGACAAGATCCGTCCGGACGGACGGGCGCTGGATGAAGTTCGTCCGGTTACCTGCCGGGTAGGTCTGCTGCCCCGGGTTCACGGTTCCTCGCTCTTCACCCGCGGCCAGACCCAGATCATGAACGCCTGCACTCTGGCTCCGCTCCGCGACGCACAGGTTATTGAAGGCCTGGGACCGGAAGAACTGCAGCGTTACATTCATCATTATAATTTCCCACCGTATTCCGTAGGCGAAACCAAACCCCTGCGCAGCCCGGGCCGTCGCGAAATCGGTCATGGCGCGCTGGCGGAACGTGCATTGTTGCCGGTAATTCCTTCCGAAGAAGATTTCCCGTACACACTGCGCCTGGTTTCCGAAGTGCTGGAATCCAACGGCTCTTCTTCCATGGGTTCCGTATGTGCCAGCACCCTGTCACTGATGGACGCAGGCGTACCTATTAAAGCACCGGTAGCAGGCGTAGCCATGGGTCTGGTTAAAGACGGCGACTTCTTTACCATCCTGACGGATATCCAGGGCCTGGAAGACGCGCTGGGCGATATGGATTTCAAGGTTGCCGGTACGGAAAACGGCATCACTGCTATGCAGATGGATATGAAAATCGACGGTATCAACCGCGAAATTTTTGAACAGGCGCTGGCACAGGCCAAACGCGGCCGCGAATTCATCATGGGCAAGATGATGGAATGCATCAGCGAGCCCCGCAAGTCCCTGTCCAGATGGGCTCCCAAGATTACTTCCATTACCGTGGATCCGGAAAAGATTGCCAAGATCATCGGGCCTGGCGGCAAGACCATTAAGAAAATCGTGGAAGAAACCGGCGCCAAAATTGATATTGAAGATTCCGGTAAGGTTTATATCGCTTCCCCGGATTCCGACGCCATTGAAAAGGCCATCAAAGCCATTGACGGTATCACGGCAGAAGCGGAAGTGGGTAAAACCTATACCGGCAAAGTGACCCGTATTATGAACTTCGGCGCCTTTGTGGAAATTCTGCCCGGCAAGGAAGGCATGGTGCATATTTCCCAGCTCTCTACCGAACGAGTGGAAAAGGTAGAGGATGTGGTTTCCGTCGGTGACGAAATCGCGGTAAAATGCGTGGAAATCGACAGCAAGGGTCGCATCAACCTGTCCCGGAAAGCGATTTTACAGGGGAAATAATTATTTACAAACGCACACAATGCGGCTTGCAGATACTGCAGGCCGCTTTTTCTCTTGCAAAGAAACCGCAGCGGCGGGCAAGGAACAGTTCCTGTGCTGGATCATGGCCTTTGATGAAGGCGTAAAAATTGTTGGGCCGGAAAGAGTGCTGGAACGGATGAAAGAGAAAATAAAAGTGTTAAATAACTTGTACAAAAATTAGGAAAGAGTTGGGGAAAAGTTATATAAAAGTTTGAGAAAAGTTGGAGAAAACTTGTACAAAACTTGGGGAAAAGTTAGAGAAGAGTTAGGGAAGAGTTAGGAAAACAGAACCGCGTAAAATTAAAATTTAAAATCGTTGAAAAATGCAAAGCACTGTTAACCCGCGTCACAGATGGGCTGACAGCGCTTTTTAATTTGCGTTTGCGAGGGAAGACTAATGGACTCAAAAAATGATAGGATTTAGATAGTGGGGGGCGCCCCCGCCTTTGCTCCGGATTTATTGAAGGGTAATAATTAAATATGAGAAAGGGGGCTTATTCGATGATACAAGATCTGACTTTGATACTTCAACTGGTGACGCTTGCAGTGTTGGTTGCAACGTTTTTAGAAACAAGAAAACGGAACAAAAAAAGCAGTAAGACTATTACGACAGGAATAATCAGTAAGGCAGGGTTCCGATTATGAAGATTGTTGGTGTAACGTGCCCGCATTGCGGCGGCAAATTGGAAGTCACATCAAACTCCAAGATGGTCACATGCGATTATTGTAACAGTGATTTCATGATAGATGATGAAATCAAACGTGTCCGTCTGGATGATGCAGAACAGGCAGGGTATGATTTTGAAAGAGGGCGACAACGGGCTATCCTGGAGGCGGAACAAGCCTCGGTGAAAGCAATGTGTACGCACTGCGAAGGCTCTGTAATCGTCGATAACCGTAATGAGTATTCAACATGCCCGTACTGCAACAAGGTTTTTAATGTTGCTGATGCTATTGCCCTTTACAACAAGCCTATCATACGTACGCCGGAAGAATTAAGTTATTCACCGTCGCAAGAGCCGGAAGATTCAGGCCCCGGCTGCCTGAGTACTATTATTAAATTTGCTATCCTTGCGTTTGCCTTTTCAACATTTTGCGGGCATGGGTGAGGAAAAAACAATGACTAATTTTTTAATACTAAAAGGATTTTGCTCACCTTTTGCAGAATGCTTATAAAACAACGGAACAAATGTAAAATGACGCCGTTTTGGGTTTGGCTGTTAGCTGGCGTAATTATATTTTTGATTTTTATGCTTTGGAAATAAGGTCATATACAACGGAGGAATGAACATGCTAACTTTGCTTCACCTTTTAGCTTGTATCGGAAACGAAAGAAAGCAAACCACTTTTGAAAAATGGGGGTTTTGGCTTTTTATCAAAGTATTTACTTTTTGCATTCTCGCTTTGGGATTTTGCTATGGGGGAATGTTTGGCACGGCGCTCGGTGTAACAATCTCCGGAATTTTACATCTTGAGAGTGCTATCCTTTGTTATCCTGTGATTGCAGCATCCAGTCTGGGTGGCTTATTTTTAGCAATATTGCCTGCTTACTTCTTCCATTTCACAATGTCCAAGCTTGCTAAGCTTGCAAATTAACTCCTCGTCTCATTATGATTTCTGGTATACGATACGGCGAAAATGGCAAAGCCTCAAAATTACAATGAAAAGAGGTGAGGCTAATGGGAGATAAAATAGAACGTTACAGCCTGTTTTGCATGAAAATCGGAACAGCGATGTTTATAGCAACTGTCATTTGCGCAATAGGCAGTGTATTTGGTTTTGTATTAAGCGAGTCGTTAGGCTTTAATGGTCGCCTTATGGATTTCCTTGTCTTTACATTTGGCGTCTTCGGGTTAGTTGTAGGTTATTATCCTGCAAAAAAGGCTTTTACTTTGATAGGGACTTTTTTTGAATAGCTGTAATTTGTTGAAATTTTGTTTCGTAAAAACACTTGTTTGGTTTGCCGTTGTGTGCTATACTACCTAACAGGGTGTTGCCATAACGGTGGACGGCTGGCCTTCTTCGGAGGGTCTATGCCCTCCGATTACATGGGAAGCAATTTCTGTGGAAAGGGGGGATAGCTTATGAGCGACTTTGAATTATTCAGCGCGATAATGATGGTCTTGGCCATTGTTGTTAAACTGGTAATCTGCTTGATTGAAGCAAAAGACGCAAAAAAGTAGCCGCCCCCGACCAAGGATTGCGGCTACTTTGTAACTAATATTCAGGTCAGCCGTTCATCGGCAGCACCTGTTTTCTATAGTTATAATAGCAAGTTCTGATGTGTTTGTCAAATGAAACTGAATAGAGTTAATCTATTTGACTTGGTTAAGTTGATGATGAGAGTGGAAAGGGAATCGAGGCGCAATGTATGGACGGGAAAGCAATCAAACTACTGAAATATTTGGATGGAAGCGATAAACGGTTTATTATTCCGGTATACCAGAGGAATTACAGTTGGAAGGTTGAAAACTGCAGGCAGTTATACGATGATTTGGTAAAACTTATCAGGAAAAAAATGAAGCTGCATTTTTTTGGCAGCCTGGTCAGTGTTTATAATGGCATTCAGGAAGAGTTTCTTATCATTGACGGACAACAGCGCGTAACAACAGTTTCACTTCTCCTCCTGGCAATGCATAATATCTTGAAAGAAAAAAAGCTGGTTGCCAAGGATGAGCGTTTGATTGATAAAATTTATGAAGAATATTTGGTAGATAAATACGCGCCTTCGGAAAAACGAATAAAATTGAAAACAGTCAATAAAGATCTGGAAGCTTTTGAAAAGTTGTTTGACGAAGGCCCTTCCGAATATATTCCCAATTCTGATGTTACTATCAATTACTTATATTTTTACGACAGGATTCTTAAGGAAGAAATTACCATTGATGAATTGTATGAAGCTATCAGCAAGCTTATGGTAATCAATATTACTGTGGGTGAAGATGACAATCCGCAGTTGATTTTCGAAAGCCTTAATTCTACCGGCGTAGATTTAACTGAGGGCGATAAAATTCGTAACTATGTGCTGATGGGGCAGAGCGCGGAAAAGCAGGAGGCGTTTTATAAAAAATACTGGAGCAAAATTGAACAGTGCACAGGAAATAATAATAACAATAATAACGGTGTCAGCCTGTTTGTCAGGGATTACCTGAGCGTTAAAAGGCAGTCTACGCCTTCCATGGATAAAATTTACGTCGTCTTTAAAGCGTATGTGAATGAGTCCGGGCTTGCAATGGAAGAGCTACTGCAAGATCTTTTGTACTATGCCCGGCTGTATGAAATCTTGCTTTTAGCAAAATTCGAAGACGGAGTCGTCAGCAGTGGCATAGGACGCCTGAATTATTTGGAAACTACTGTTTCGCGGCCATTCTTCCTTCAAGTGTTGCATTTGCATAAGCAGGGAGTTCTCTCTTTACAAGATTTAAGAGAAATTTTTGTACTGGTGGAAAATTTCCTGTTCCGGAGAAATATCTGTGAGGTTCCCACTAATGCCTTAAATAAAATCTTTTTGACGTTGGACCGGGAGATTCACCGGTATGACGGAACGTATGCAAACTATGTTGAAAAGATGAAGTTTGCGCTGTTGTCGAAAAAAGAAAGCGGAAGATTTCCTGATGACCAGGAATTTGCAACTGCGTTTTCAGATAAACAGGTTTATCTGATGCGGAGCCGGTACAAAAATTATCTGTTTGAACGGTTTGAAAATTTTGGTACGGAAGAAATAAAAGATGTGTTAAAGCGGATTGAAACCGGGAAATACACTATTGAACACATTATGCCCCAGGCGTTGACGCCTGCCTGGCGCACAGCCCTGGGAGAAGATTGCCAGAGAATCCATTCACAGTGGCTGCACCGGCTGGCTAATCTGACATTGACAGCCTATAATTCCAGTTACGGCAATAATACTTTTTTGGAAAAGAGAGACGCAGAAAACGGTTTCAAAAACAGTGGAATCCGCATGAACCAGCTTATTGCCCAAAAAGACAAGTGGACGGAGGAAGAACTACTGGATCGCGATACGTATATGATTGCCAGAGCCAAAGAAATATGGTCTTATCCGCAGACAGAGTATCAGCCGGAAGAAAAGCAACTGGATGCAGTCAGCCTGGATGACGATATGGATTTGACAGGAAGCCAGATTGCGAAGTTTTCATATAAAAATGTAGAACAGGCCGTTGAGAGCTGGACAGATATGTATGCTAAAGTTTTAAAGATTTTGCATACGGAAGACAGTTCTAAACTGACTGACCTTGCATATACTACGGATTCTGGCATTGAAATGGCAAGCCAGGTTACACATGATGAACACCATTTTACAAGTAAAGTTAAAATAGCGGAAAATATATATGTTTGGTCTGGAATGGGTACGCAGTATAAGCAGGCAAACTTGCGCAAGTTTTTTGCTATTTTCGGCCTTGACCCGGCGGAACTTGTATTTTACCTGAAAGAAAAAGGCGAGACTGGCAAAGCGGATGATGCACCGGAACGTTATGAAATCAGGAAAAAATATTGGGCCTTTGCAATACCTGTTATTCAGGAAAAATTTGGATATACCGGTCCTTTTTCAAATGCCAGCCCTACCACCGGGAACTGGATCAACGGCTATTTTGGTGTGAACAATTTTGCGATTTCCTTAGTGGCGAATTTTGACTGCGCACGCGTCCGTTTATATTTTGAAAGTGCGAAAGAAGCGAACAAGGAAGCGTTTGATTATATGTTTGCACATAAGGCTGATATTGAAAATGCGTTAGGGGTTCCTCTGATTTGGAATCGGGCGGACGACAACATTGCATCCTATATTGCTTATGAAATCCGTGGCATTAGCATAGGGAATGAAACTGACTGGATACGGATGGCAAAATTCCATGCGGAGTGGAGTAGAAAGTTTGCGGATGTGATGTTGCCGGTTTTACAGAAAAAATATCTGAGTGTTGTTTTGCCGGAATAAGGTTGATACAAGCAACAAGAAACAATAACCAACATCAACAGGAGTACCACCATGAACGACACGGAGCAACGCAAAGCCGCCAGGGCGTTTGCGAATCGCTGGCAGGGCAAGGGCAGCGAAAAAGCGGACGACCGAAGCTACTGGACGCAGTTTCTGCAGGAAGTATACGGCATTGAGGATGCCACCAAATATTACGAGGCGGTCAAAAAAGTTGAAGTGCTGGAGTCTGACGGCAAAAAGCACAGCCGTGAGATTGATATTTATATTCCTTCCGCAAAGGTGCTGATTGAGCAAAAGGGCGTTACCATCGACCTTTCCAAAAAAGGACACCAGTCCGGCGGCGACCTTATGACCCCCTACGAACAGGCCAAACGGTATAACGACTGGTTAGGCAAGGAAGAAGCGGCCCGTTGGATTATCACCTGCAATTTTGCTGAGTTCTGGGTTTATGATATGAATAATCCTACCGCCGATCCGTTAAAGATCCGGTTGGAAGAACTGCCTGACCGTCTGCACGAGCTTGATTTTTTAATTGATGATTCGATCCAGAAAATCCGGCAGGAGGCAAAAATTTCAGAAGATGCCGGACGGCTTGTTGGGCAACTCTATGACGCGCTCCGCAAAATGTACGCGGAGCCGGACGCGCCGGAAACGCTGCACGGGCTGAATGTCCTCATGGTCCGGCTGGTTTTCCTGTTATATGCGGAAGACGCCGGGCTGTTGCAGGCGCACAATGCGTTTGGGGATTTTGTAAAATCCTATAAGCCGGAAAATTTGCGCTCCGGCCTGAAGGACCTGTTCCGGGTGCTGGATGAAGAAGAAGCAGAACGCGACCCGGACGAGCCGCAAAAACTGTTGGCGTTTCCCTATATCAACGGCGGGTTGTTCAGTAATGCGCAGAAAATCCGGATTCCCCAGTTTTCCGATGAAGCATACGACATCCTGCTGAATAAAATGTCCTATGAAATGGACTGGTCTGCCATCAGTCCCACCATTTTCGGCATGGTGTTTGAATCGACGCTGGATTCTAAAATGCGCCATGCGGGCGGCATGCATTACACTTCACTGGAAAATATTCATAAAATCCTTGACCATTTATTCCTGAACGACCTGCGGGCGGAGCTGGATGAGATCAAAGGCATCAGCACCAAACGGAAGGACGGCAGCCGGAACGCCGCCAGCCTGAACGCCAAGAACGCGCGGCTTGATGATTTTCGGGAGAAACTGTCCAAAATTCATATTTTGGATCCGGCAGCCGGCAGCGGAAACTTCCTGACAGAATCGTACCTGTCACTGCGCAAATTGGAAAACGAAGCCATCAGCGAGCGGTACAAGGGTGAAATCATATTAAGTGATTTGGAAGAGACTAACCCGATTAAGGTCAGCCTGAATCAATTTCACGGAATAGAAATTAACGATTTTGCTGTGGCGGTTAATAAAACGGCGCTATGGATTGCCGAAGCACAGATGTATGAAGAAACGCGGGCGTTGGTTACGATTGACGCAAACTTTTTGCCGTTGCGCAGTAACAGTAACATCATGGAAGGCAACGCCCTGCAGATGGACTGGAGTGAAGTGTGCCCGAAAGACAAACTGACCTTCATCGTGGGAAATCCGCCGTTCCTGGGATATACGCAGCAGTCAAAGGAACAGAAAGCAGACTTGCAGAAGATTCACCCTGCTTCCAAAAATATTGATTATGTAGCAGGCTGGTATTTTAAGGCTGCGGAATTTATCCAGGGAACCCAAATCCGTGCGGCTTTTGTTTCCACCAACAGCATAACGCAGGGGGAACAGGTTGCTGCCGTATGGAAACCGATCTTTGAAAAATACGGCGTGCATATTGATTTTGCTTTCCGTACGTTTAAGTGGGAATCAGAATCCACAGACGCAGCCGCCGTCCATGTTGTCATTGTGGCTTTTTCTTCCGCTGCGTCTTATAAAGAGAAGTTTATATTTGCGGACGGGAAAAAAGAAATTGTTAAGAATATAAATCCTTATTTGATTGATGCGCCAATAATTTTTATTGAAGACAGAAAAATGCCCTTATGTCATAATGTAACAATAATGAATAAGGGAAGTCAGGGGACTGATGACGGACATTTTTATTTTGAGGTTTCAGAATATCAAAATTTGATTAAGGGCAATCCTGAAATTGGCAAATTTATAAAAGAGGCTACAAATGGAAAAACATTTATAAATAACACAAAAAAATACTGCCTTTGGTGTAAAGGACTTAACCCTGCTGAATTAAAGAAATTTCCAATTTTAATAGAGCGAATTAAACTTGTAGAAAGTTTTCGTAAAAACAGTCCTAAAAAGAGTACTCAAAAATGGGCGGCTTATCCATACCTGTTCACAGAAGACAGACAACCTGAAAAGGGTAATTATTTATTAGTGCCGTTAACGTCAAGTGAAAAAAGAAATTATGTCCCCATTGGATATTTGCCTTATACTGTGATTGCCAATAATTCAGTGCAAATTGTTCCTGATGCAACGTTATATGATTTTGGAATAATAATGTCATTTGTTTTTATGTCATGGATGAGAGCGGTGTGCGGAAGATTAGAAATGCGTTATCGTATTACTGTTACAAATGTCTACAACAATTTCCCCTGGCCGGAACCCACTGACCAGCAAAAGGAAAAAATTGAGCAGACTGCACAGACCATCCTGGACGCAAGGGCTAAATACCCGGAATCTTCTTTGGCGGATTTATACGATCCGCTGCTGATGCCGCCAGAATTACGCAAAGCCCACAAAGCGAACGACCGCGCCGTCATGGAAGCCTACGGCATGTGGGGCAGGGTACACAGCGAAGAAGAATGCGTGGCGTGGCTGTTTAAAATGTATCAGGAACTGACGGAAAAATAAATTTTGTTACAGAAACGATCAGCGAGGATAAAAGTTGATGAATTGGCAAACAGCTTGATTGAAGCAAAAGACGCAAAAAAGTAGCCGCCCCCGACCAAGGATTGCGGCTACTTTGTAGCACCAATCAGGTCAGCCGTTCATCGGCAACGCCTGTTTTCTATACTTATAATAGCAAGTTCTGATGTGTTTGTCAAACAAAGAGGCAAGGCATTGGGCACTGCGCTGTGGGTTATGTTGAGGGCGACAAGCCTGCCGCCGCGAAACGCAAAGACGGCAGAGTGTTTGGATTGAATGAGTTCTGATTTATAAGTCGCTTGCATCGGAAACTTTGCAGGCGAATTTTTCTTTTCGCTAATTCTTCATAGCAAAAATCTTTAAAATAAGAAAATTTTACTTGCTGAACCTTTACATTTATACAGAACTGATTTATACTTTATTTAGAAACAAAGGATTCTTTAAATCTCAAGAATATATGGAGGACGCTATGAATCTTGCAAAAGTATCAGCTAACGGTCAAATTACTGTTCCGGTTGAAATTCGGAGAATACTTGGTATCAAGGCGGGAGACAAAGTATTGTTTTTTAAGACGGCGGAAGGGGATGTTGTTATGACAAACGCTTCGGTGAAGGCAATCCGGCAGGCGCAGCAGGGGTTCATCGGAGTAGCGGAATCGATAGGCGTACACAATGAAGAGGAAGTACAAAATCTGGTCAATGAAGTCCGTTACGGCATGAATTGAATATGCGGATTTTGGTAGATACAATGTTTTGTTTTCTGCGCTGCTTTTTCCAAAATCCAAACCTGCCCAGGCGTTGTTGTATATTGTTCAGAATCACAAAATGGTACTGTGTGAGCAAAACATAACGGAACTGCGTGATATATTACAGCGAAAAGCGCCCGAGAAACTACCTGTTATGGATGTGTTTTTAAATGCATTGGCATATGATTTGATTCCGGCGATTGATTATATTGCAAAACCGATACGGGACGGTAAAGATCAGCCTATCCTGAATGCAGCTATTTTTTATGAAATAGATATGATACTTACCGGTGACAAGGATTTTTTGTGCTTAAATCTGGATTATCCCAAGTGTGTGAATGTTTCTGAATTTATGAACAGGGAAGGTATTGTTTTTTAGAATAAAGGCGATTTATGGAAACACATTACGATGCAATATGAATTGTTAAACTGGTTATCTGCTTGATAGAAGCAAAAGACGCAAAAAAGTAGCCGCCCCAGACCAAGGATAGCGGCTACTTTGTAACTGATATTCAGGTCAGCCGTTCATCGGCAGCACCTGTTTTCTATAGTAATAATAACAAGTTCCCTGGCG
>JAFSPK010000122.1:0-5548 GCA_017443005.1 Acidaminococcaceae bacterium | reverse complement strand
CCGCAGCATGTGTACGCCGGGAACCACTTTCGTCTTACCGGCTGCAGTCTTTACCCACTTCCCGGTTTTACGGTTTTTCACCCGGTGGCCATACTCCACGTGCGCCGCATAGTCCACGTTGTTGTAGACAACAGCAACGCCTCCGGCAAGCGAGCCACGTTTCCAGCCCATTTTCAGATTACTGGTGTCAGTCGGTGTGTTTTGAGCTGCATCCCCTTTTAGCAGTTCTGCTTCCTGTTTGACAAAAGCGTTAATCTTCTGCGGAGCAATCCTGGCAATCTTTTCCAGCTTTTCGTTCAATGCGTCGAATCCGGTCAGTTCAAAATCGCTCACGCCTCATCACCGTCCTTGCGCACGTTGATTTCCTGATGGGTAACATACTTCACCGACCGGGCGGCATTAAGGACAAGAACCTGGCCAGCCTCAGTCGTTACCGTCAAAACATCTGCAGGCAGGATTTCGTACTGCGGATCGCAGTCCACGCGCAGCTCCGTCGTCAGCTCGTAAGCCCTGTCGGTACGTTCACCCGCAATGCGGTTATTATACTGGCCAAGATGGCAGGGCACGTCAGTATAAACGTCCTGCATCTCATATCCGTCGGCGCCTTCATCGTCCGTAATCGGGGCCTGTCTGGCTACCGTCATGGTATCCCGGTACATGTGCTCTTGCAGAAGCCTTTTACATAATGCTGCCGGTATCATCTGTACTGCACCAGCTTCCGGTACAGATTGAGCTTTGGCCGGATCTTGGCCATGCAGCCCTCGTACAGAGAATCCGCGTCCGAAATTTCGGCTACCGCGAACTCAAATTCCGTGTCGTTCTGCTTCAGCCGTTTCAACGGGCCTCCGCTTTTAGCTGTCCCGGAATCATCCGCCCACTTGGCCAGAATCTCTGCGGCCGTGTATGTCAGCGTTTCCGGAAAATCTTCCCGGTGGCAATAGTCCAGCACGTCATTGACGAAACGGGTAACATACAGATGCAGTTTAGCATCGACCGCCTGTTCCGGCCGGAGTACAGCAAGTTGCTCCTGGATACGGGTAATCGCCTCTTCCGTCGTTAAAAAATTCACGGCATCACCTCATTTCAGGCAATAAAAAAGCACCGTACTTTTGTGTACGATGCTTGGTTGAAACCTGTTTACTTCTTTTCTGCGCCCAACTTTTCTTTTGCATAGGTTGTCAGAGATCCGCAATAACAACAATAGATGTCATCCGGTTCAAAGACCCTATGTTTACACAGCGTAGTCTTTTCTTCAGAACAGCGGTTCGGCTCATCTTCAAGCCGCACTCCGCATTTAGTGCAGAACACTTCCAATCCTTCATAGCGTCTTTTACAGGTAGGACACACCTTGTTTATTTTGCTCACCTCTTTCTTAAAAAAGCACCGTACGTCGTGTACGATGCTTTATGTTAAATTTCCTATGCAGCAATATTAAACAACTTTAAAAAAGCCTTACAAGCTTCGTCCTCGGTTTGATAAAAAGCTGAGCTAATCGTTTTATTGCGTTCAACAATAAAAACGTCAAACCCCTTTAATTTATGCCTTATACAAACCACAACCTCTACCAAGGGCGGATCATCTTTGCTTAGTGAATAATCTACTTTTGGTATTCTGTTTTTTTCAAGAATTGCCTTTAAATCCTTAATCTGCATACTTAAAGCTCCTCTAAAAACTCACCAAGCAATTTAGCAATACTTGCTGGAAGTTTATATTGAATACCCCCGCCCGCTCTGCCAAACCAAGCCGCTATAATCCCCTGTTCCGCACGTTTAATCGTTTTTAAAACTCGATATCTGTGATAGTTACTTGGATCCGTGCTTGTGCTGCGAGGCAATGCCCTTTCTTCAAAGCTGGTTCCGTTTGGGCTTACATAAGAACCATACTCTCGGCCATACCTTGTCAAGACTATCGAGTCTTTTTCAATATCAACGGATATCGTGTTACCTACGGCACCATTATTTGGTGGATAGATGGGCTGATTATTATCAGCATAAAATCTTTCTTCCCCAACTTTACCAACAGTATACGGCAAACCTGACCTTTTTGCAAGTAGTTCAATATAAACATCTGTAGCTGGTATTATGTTTTTTTCCATTTTTAGCCACTCTACTTGTGTTAAGGTCTTTTCCACATACACGGCCTGAAAATCCTCATACGTCATTTCCGCCGGCACGTGGATGTATTTACCCTCATCGCCTTTAGCGATCCGGGTCTGTCCCTTCAGCTCCCGTCCACCCAGGCTGCCGACGATAATCGACCGGCAGCGCGGATGAAGCGGTGGGATGTTCTCCCCTGTGTCTGCGTCATCAATCGGGTAGATTTTACCGTCATGCTCCCGACACATTGTCGAAGTCCGACTGTCCAGCGTGGCCACAAAGCGGAAATAATCCATTTCGGCATCCCGGATACTGTCCAGGGCTGCCTGGTTGTGTACGTAGTTCAGCTCCGTCCGGACAAGCCGCTGGGCATTGCTCAGGCCAACACCCATCTTATCCGCCACACGCCGGGAGATCTTCCGGACGTCATCACCCCGATGTACGGAAGCGACAACCTCATCTTGGATCACCTGCGCCAGTTGCTTCTGGTTCTTCCAGATCCGGGCGGAATAGTTCTTCCCGGACCACGGAGTCCGCAGTACTGCCTCCACGGATTTACTATCGACCCGGGAGATGGCCGGCAACGTCTTGCCGACGTGGCCGATCTCATACAAGCCGCGGTAGTAATTATCCTTGTAAGCATCACCGAGGAACCCGTCCATCCGGTCGCGCATTTTCCGCCCCAGTCCGTCCAGTTCCATCAGCGTTTCGCTGTACAGTTTATCCAGGCGCGATATCCGGCTGCGCATGGCCAAGGTGTTCAGCTCGCGTTCCAGCATCTTGTCGCCGGCATCGATTTGGGCTACATACTCTTCCAGGCTCATCCGCCAGGTACGGTATTCTTTCCCCGTCAGCAGCTTCCGGGCTTCTTCCATAGGCAAAGCATTATCTTTTGCGAAGCGGCCATACAAAGCATCGATGTTGCGCTGAATATGATCCAGCGAAGCTTCGTAGTAAGCAGCCAGTTCTTTTTCGAGGGTTTCCCGGCTTTTCTTCTGCCAGGCCGCTTCTCGCTCTTCCGCGCGCTTAGCCCAGTAAGCTTCGCTGTCCATACTCAATCACCTCAGCCGATCTTGTGCTTGAACGCTACGATACGGATCTGTTTCGGTTCGTATACGCGCTGCCAGTTCTTCGCATTGGCCAGCTCTGCACGGGTCGGGGATTCCACATTCGCCCGTACGGCGTCGGTCCATTTGATTCCGCGCGGATGCAGGATGAAGCACTTGCGGTTGTACAGGTAATCAATACCTGCGCCCTTGTTCGGGTTGCGGCTGGTCTCAGTCTGAACAAAGCCGACCGGGCTGCCGTTGCCATACGCGATAGCACCATTACCGAACAGGAAGGTGGTGTAAACACCATTGGTCACCGGGCAGCCGTCGTCCACGATCACGCGACGACCCTGATAGGTCTCAAACTCCACGGAGTTGCTGTCGCGTTCGGTAGTGATCAGGTTACATTTCTTCAGGTAGCTCTTGGTTGCGGAATGCATGGCCACCGCGGTCAGCTGGCCCTGTGCGTCACCCAGCAGCTGCAGCGCGTCAATGAACGCGGAAGCGGAAATGTTTGCCGCAGATCCGGTCTCGCCGGAAATATCCAGGATGTGGTCAGCCAACGGGGTAACAGTAGTGGCGCTCTGCCCTTCACCCTCGGTGTAGCTTCCGAACACACCGCCCAGCAGGTTGATCAGTTCCTTCTGCATTTCGCGGGACCAGTAACCGGCCACCAGATCACCGATCGCTTTCATTGGATCCGCACCGGCAAGGGCCGCGGACAGATTAGTGGCACCCCATGCGTTCTGGCGCATGATGGTGGTAGATACGTCTTTGTTGGAAGTAATCTTTCGGAACAGAATGTCGGTTTCTTCGACAATGTTCTGGGCGTCACCGGCCAGATCTTCGAAGAACGGCATGTTGTGGGTGCGGGCCGCTTCAGAAGCCAGGCGGTCAAATTCCGGGCTGTGGGCTACGATCCCGCTTTTGAACAGTTCAGACAGTTCCATGGTCCTGTTGATCACATAGGGGTTAAACAGTTCCGGAACGATAACATCAGAAATTTTAGTGATTGCACTCGGCATATTTTTTCACTCCTTTTTCAAAATTTAAATTTTTACTCCGGCAGCAGCTGCCATCGCTCTGGCCTGCTCCGGGTTAGACATGAACAGCTTGCCCTGTTCCGTCAGGTTCCAGGTCTCTTTTGCGAACGGGTTCTTTGAGCCGCCGTTCTGGCCACCGTTGGGGGTATAAGGATTTTGGTTCTGCTGTTTGAACAGGAACGGTTTTTCCTTTTCCAGCGCCTTCAGCTGTTCTTCAAGACCGGTGACTTTTCCATCCGCACCGAGGATGAGCTTTGTTTTATCAAACAAGCCGGAAACAATATCAACATCCTGAGCCTTTTCGACGATAGCCAGCTTAATGGCATTGGCAAACTGCAGATCTTTCAGTTTGGCTTCCGCTTCGTCCTTGGCTTTTTTATTTTCAGCCTGCAGGCTCTCAATCTGTTTCTTCAGGCCTTCCGCGTCGCCGCTGGTTTTCTTCAGCGCTTCCAGCTGTTTGTCACGGTCAGCAACCGTGGTCTGCAAGGTCTTCTTTTCCTCGTTGACCTCGTTAAAACGAGATTTCGGCACATAGGATCCGTCCAAAAATGCTTTGAATTCCTTTTCTGCGGATTCCATGTTTTCTTTGGCAATGCCGATTTTTGCCAGTAACTCCTGTAAAGTCATTTGTTTTCTCCTCTCCGGTTTTTACCGAGGTTTACCTTGCCTCGCTAAGGAAAATGTGTAAATTATTTTGATTTTCTCGTGCGTTTTTTCGGGGGTGCAGGCTCCGGAACTGCAGGTTCTTCCTGGGATTCCGGTTCAGGTTCAGCCGGCAGATCTTCTGCAGGATCCTCCGGAACGTTTTTCTGTTTTACAGGTTTCGGTTCCGGATACGGCTGGCCACTGTTACAACAATCCATTACCAGCTGCAGCACATCATATTCCCGTTTTCCGGAGAACAACCGCAGTGGAAATTCTTTGCCAAATTTTTCAGCATAAATCATCAGCCAATCAAACATCAGTCTTCACCCCCTTCCCCATCATCGTCATTGTCTTTATAAATATCCATTCTTTCGGCCGCCTTTTTCGCGTCTTCCTCAAGCTGCTTTTCTTCGGTTTCGGCGTCCTCCACAAACGGATGGTTCAACAGGATGGTCTTCCGGGAGATAATGCCGTTGGATTTGCTGCACATCTCCACCAGCTCAGAATCGTTCTTGATGCTGGTCCGTGTCCAAGTCTGGATAATGTTTTCTGCGCTCTTTCCGGAAAACTGCAGTATGGCCCGGATCAGTTCGTTAAACCCAAGCTTAAACTCTGTTTCCGATTTACCGGCTTTCAGTTCCAGCAAAGAGTACACAAACTTCATGGCCTCGCCGGACGTCTGGTTCAGTCCCTGTTGCTCCGGATCCACGCCCTG
>JAFSPK010000121.1:0-3284 GCA_017443005.1 Acidaminococcaceae bacterium | reverse complement strand
TAAAGTGCTCCCCATGTCAAGGACATTTTTGATTTTGTGGGGAATTAATCCCACAAAATGTGATACAATAGCCGGACTCGGCAGAGGATAGGGCAACGCTGAGGAGCGACCCGAGCGCTGATCCGAGTCACGGGAGGGCGACGAACTTATGTCGGTCGCCCTTATATACAATTTTCAAAGGTTGCCCTCCCGTGAAGAATGCGATAAACCTTCCTCTATCGGGTTCTAAGCGTTTCGGACGGGATCGTATACCGGCAAAGGATAGACTCCCGTTTCAATGTACTCATGAAATTCTTTTGGTGACAGCTTGTAAAGATCCCATTGGTAACGATCCGTATTGTAATAATCGATCCAGTCCTCAACTCGAGCTTTTACCATCTCAAAGGACTTGCATTTGGCAATTTCGTCAGCAATTTCATCCTTCATATGACCAAAGAAACTTTCCTGAGGAGCATTATCCCAGCAGTTCCCGCGCCTGGACATAGATTGGACGAAATCCGCCTCCTTTAATTTTTGGATGAAGGCACTGCTTGTATAATGGCAACCCTGGTCACTATGGACAATCGTCCTGTTATCTAATGAACTCCCATGATTTGCAATGAGATCATCAACTGTTTTGATTACGAAATCAACTTTGAGACTGCTGCTTACCTCGTAAGCAAGAATTTCATGTGTAAAGGCATCCAAAATCGTTGACAGATAACATTTTTCTCCTTGATAAAACAGGTAGGTGATATCAGTGAGAAGCACCTTCCCCGGCCATTGGTGTAATTCTCTGTTTACGACATTAGGCGCATAGTTGCTGGTCTTCATTGCTTTGGCCATTTGTCGATATGGATTCGGCTTTCGTATTGGGCATCGCAGTCCAAATTTGTTCATTAGTCGTCGGATCTTCTTTACATTCATGATCTTATCCATATGAAGCAGCCGCATATGAATTCCTCTGACACCCTTTGCGTATCCTCGGAATCGATAGGCTTCCAATATTATGTCAAAATCCTTCCGATCTGATTCATCCCGGGTTTTCCGTTTATTTTCAGATGCACACCAATTGTAGTATCCGGATCGAGAAACTCCTGCTATCTCACACAGTCTGTTGATCTTCAAAAGATTGTTATCTCGACTGATTGCCTCTCGTATGAGTCCAAATTTTACTTCTGACGGTGCCTGGATTCCCATTTTTTCTGTGCCTCCATATTTGCCGCCTGCAATTTTTTTAAAAACTCCACCTCCTGTCTTGTGTATGCAAGTTCATGTTCCAGACGTTCGATACGTTCAGCCATTAACTGTTCCTCTGTCATTTCCTTGGGTTTTCGTCTATTTTTTCCCCGCTGGTCTTCGAATCCGCCTACACGTTCTGCTGCTTTTTTTATTTGGTCTGTCAGTGCCCATATGCGCCGATCTCCTAATATTCCGACGTCGATTCCACTATCGATTAGGATTTCTCGCATTAGCTTCCCTTCCATTATTCCCTGGTAAGCCATTTGCTTGAATTCTTTCGTAAAACTTACCTGATACGGCGTCGCTTTCGCTACATACGGACTCTGTGTGAGCTTTTCTATCTCCTCTTTTGTTATCAGTTTTCTTGCCATTTTGTGCTCCATTCCGTCCTTCCCGGTTGTGCACATTATAGCAAATTTCTTACCCTTTCGTGTCCACAGATTGGGGGTTTGCCTTTTCTTCCCTGTCCATTTTTCAGGGATGTCTGTTTTTCCCCATTTTTTACCTGTGTCCATTTTATAGGGTACAGTTTACACCAGCAACTCCTTACTTCTTACTTCTTATTCCTTACTTCCGCCAGTCCTCAGCCCCTACTTACACCTGATACCCGAAACCTGACACCTTTTTTTCAATTTTCTGTCATTCTTTTGCAAAAAATTGAAATTATGGTGTATAATCATGCATTGTGAGTTACGGAGAGATAGCGTAGTCTGGCCTAACGCGCGCGCCTGGAGAGCGCGTTTACCGCAAGGTAACGAGGGTTCGAATCCCTCTCTCTCCGCCAGAGAAACACCGGTTGATCCGGTGTTTTTATTTTCCGATAAGCCCCTGTCCCTGTAAACTATCATGAATAATAAAAGTCCGAACCTGACTGTTGGACAGAATATTCCCAAAAATTGTCATCCAAAGTATAAAAACAACCAGTATACAGAGCACAGGACGGATCCATTGTCCATATCGAAGTGAAACAATACTCCGGTAATTGATTGCTGCAAACACATAGTAATAACAAAGCAAATACACCGGCAGAAAAAACCTTATTTCCGGACTGCCAAACAATTGAAGGAATGACGGCAGACAAACAGATAGGATCCAAAAAGAATCAGGTAAAGATTTTTTCCATTTCCATTGTTTCAATACAGCATATATTCCAAAAATCCATATCAACGCAGAAACAGACGTCCATATACCTTTGTCCGGATAAAGGTTATCAATATAAATCTGCCGGTACATCGGTGTCATCAATGAAATCAGATGACGGGTATAAATACCGATCATATCCAAAGGAAACTCCAGTATTAATTTCAAAACGGTAGGAATACTGAACCTTGTAACAGACAAATTCCTGCGCCGAAGGATTTCCTGACCGACAGGGTCCTCAAAGAATACGGGCGGCTGTGGATAGTGCAATTGTTCATTTCCGGAATAAGTCTCTCTTCTGTCCATACCTATCCCCTGAAAAATCTGAACCTTTTGCAGATTTACATCCGGGTTATTTTCATTGGAATAAGCTTCTGTATAAACTTTAGGTGAAAAGGAACCAATATATTGCTCATTGATCAGGCATTGTGGAATAGCAATCAGGAAAGCGCTTATCAGGGCAGCGGCCAACAGACAAAAAGCATTTTTTATGTTTTTTCGGTTCATAAACCCAAAAACAGCCACTGCACATACGGCTCCATATAAAAACGCGGCTCTCGTGTTATATGCCGCGTACAATGACAGGCCGGCGGCAATCCCTTTGAGTATTGTTTTCCATTGTAAATCGATACCATGAAAAGATTTCAGGATCGAGACCCCTGTAAGGAGAAAAGCAGCAGCGGCAAAGTCCGACAGAGGATACTGCATAAAATTTCCCCATATCCACATAAAAAAAACAAAAGCTAAAAGTGTTCGGAAAACTTCTTTATATGATTTTATTCTCCTTCCGGATATAAGGAACGGCAGACTGAATGAAAAAGTCCCGGCACAGAAAAATGAGGCTAAAACTCTCCATCCCCAGACGTCAGGGAAAAGATTTTTAACGATACCTGCGAGAAATGGGAACAGATACCCTCTGTATG
>JAFSPK010000120.1:0-24152 GCA_017443005.1 Acidaminococcaceae bacterium | reverse complement strand
CGCCTATACAAGGGGAAGTCCTGATGAAACAGGAACAGATTTATCGCGACCTGGGCGTCAAACCGTTATTGGCTCACCCAGAACAACAGTAGTTACGAATATATTCCCGACTACATAGTGTGGTATTTCGGGAATCCAGGTCTTAACAAATTGCCAATCAGGGCACAAAAAAACTTCGGCCCAAATAACATCCAGAGAATTACAAACTAACTTACACAATTACTATTTGGAGTTTGCAGACTAACGGTTATCGTTTTCAGCTGTTATCCTCCAATAATTGTTAAAAAGTATTTTCGTTAAAATCTCTGTTACTGTTATTTGGCCGAAGTTTTGTTTTTGTGCGTACCTCGCTTTCTGTCAACAATAGGGAACTTTGAAGAAAAGCAAACAATGCGTAAACCATTACCCCTTCTCAAACATATTTTATATATGCTTTTCCGCGTCTCACCTCCCATCCCGGTTCGTCAATATCAAAAATTTTACTGTTGCAATAATCTTTCAGTTTCTGAAACGCCTTTTGCAATTCAACGATTTCAATATCATTACTAATGCTATTCATCAATTCCCTGGAAGTCATCACAAGCCGTAAATTAATTACTCTGTCTCATGTCGCGATCATTGAATTTAAGCCGGTAGGCTTGCTTGGCCATCCTGCTGAGTACCA
Source organism: Acidaminococcaceae bacterium (assembly GCA_017443005.1). Lineage (GTDB taxonomy): Bacteria > Bacillota > Negativicutes > Acidaminococcales > Acidaminococcaceae > Succiniclasticum. The sequence continues at coordinate 23,488 of JAFSPK010000120.1, read as the reverse complement.
GCATAGGTGTTATAAATTTTCATACTCTGTTAAAGGATAAAAGAAATGAGTGAATTCTTCATTATTCTTAACATCATTAAATTTTTTTCTATCTTTATCATATCTTTTTTTAGTACCCTTACCTTCTAACTTATCAAAATCAGCAACTACCCAACTCAGTTGATCAATTGATTTTTTTTCCAATAAATTTAAAAGAATATCCCATTTCTTATCTTCATTAAGCGTATCGCCTTTTTCGCTATCAAGATTACAAAGTACAACATTTTTTGAAAGCATTTTCTTTTCATTAAAAATACCTGCAGCACAAACTTCAGCTCTATTAACCCCAATTTCGGTCCAAGATTTTACAGGTTTAAATTTCACTTCATAATATATAAGTCTTCCTTTATCGTCTTTTCCAATAATATCTAAATTAGCCCCACACTCGTTATTCATAAGCCCATGGTATTTATTAAAAGACTCTTGTTTAAAGATCTGTAAGGCTCTTTTTTCTAAAAATTCTTTTTCTTCTTTTCCTCCTAAAAGACCCTTTTCCTTAATAAGTTTTATTGCACGACAATATCGAACATTTTTAAAAGACTTTTCTTCCTTCGTATTCCTTTTTTCCAACATTTCTTTATATTTGGTATCCTTAAAACTATTTATCTTCACATCATTAAACTCGATAGAGTAAATAAGTTTTTTCTCTATTTTATCATCGATAACATCTAAATCATAAACACAAAATTTATCGTTTTCAATCATCACTAAAATACATGCATATTTTTTACTATCAGAAATATCACTTCTTAATATATGAATCAAATTTAAATCAATACAGTTTAAATCGTTAAAGTCTTTGAAAACAACAAATATCGGATTCCCATTTATATTTTTACCAAATTTATCATTTCCTGGAAAAAACCACCAATCAGTTGAGTATTCACTCGCTTTATATTTCTTTTTAAATTTTTTTAAAAAACATGCCTCTTCAATATAGCCACACAAATATCCTAATTTATCTCCTCTTCTTATTGCTTCTGAGTTTTCTACAAGTCTATTTTTCAACTGTAACACTATAACTACACCTTCCTTCCATTTACTATTTAATTTTACTAACAGCTTCTACCAACTATTTTTCAACAAATCTCTGTACATTCATTATTTAATAATTAATTCTTTACCGATACTTATCCGCTCCTGTATAGTAACATACATATAACATTTTAAACACCTCCCACTATATTATTTAAAATGGCTTTAAGTTGTTCGCTTTTCTTTTCGTTACAGTAGCGGCCTACAGCCTCTTTGGCGGTTTTAACGAAGTCAATTGTGCCGCCCCTTATTCTAAATTAAATCGATTATTTAAATTTGATATTTGTATTATTACCATCATTCAACTACACGCATTGTAACAGATATCTTTTTGTTTGTCAATAGGTTGTTGTAATTTTTTTATAATTTTTTATAAAGTGTTTTTATTTTATTATCATTTTAGTATTTGTTCATGATAATAAAAAACACTCAATTCAGCATAAAAACTGTATTTGAGCGTTATATAACAATTATAATAAACTTTTCTCCACTCACCTGGTCGTATTTACGAACACTTTAGAACCGCCAACCCGTATGGATGCTGGCGTCTGGTTCCCCTAACTCTTATGTCTATAAAGGCAGAATCCTTGCCACGCTGGCCATGTGCAGGATGATATCCTGGTGGAGATTTTACTCGCTTTACAAAAACATCACCATATAATGCGGCAACGTTTCCTTAGCACCGTCTTTTCCGTTTCGTCCGCCAATCAGTTTGAACGCAACGGAAGGCGAAAATAATTTAATAAAATTGTTCAAGGATGGAGAAGCGTTGTTTCCCGCCTTCACCTCCACCGGCACAACCTCACCTTTTTCTTCAATCAGGAACTCCACTTCATGCTCATTATCAGGCTTGTAATAATACAACGTATAGCCACGTTTGAGAAGACATTCGGAAATGCTGTTTTCATAAATGCCGCCGCGGGCGTTTCCTTTAATTGTATTATTCAGCACTGCCAGCTTGGTTTCCTTGCCATACATGCAGCAGAGCAACCCCGTATCATTAATGTAAAGCTTAAATTGATCTTCGTTGGCGTTTGCCATCAGCGGCAGATACGGTTCGCGAATGTTATAACAGGCGTTCACGATTCCGGAATCTTTCAGCCACTGTATGCTGCCTCCAAATTTTCTGCGCGTCTGCCCTTTTTCAACGGTAGAGTACTGGAATTTTTTCAGTTCTTTGGCAAGCTGTTTAGGTACTGCGTCATAACACATACGGACGAGTTGCTTTTCTTTCCCCTTTGCATGCTTTGCAATATCGTCCCTGTATTCCGCAAGGATTTCATTTTGTATCCTGTCCACCCGGTTGAAGTCTTTATGTACAGAAAAATCCGCAACCACTTCCGGCATACCGCCCACCACCATAAACTCACGGAAGAGATTTTCGTATTTGATATGTACAGCTTCCGGTATCGTTTCACCGGTTTCATAATAAGAACGCAAAACATCCGTAGCATTTTCATCATAACCGTACGCCCACAGGAATTCTTCAAAATCCAGCGAGTACATCATAATCTGGGATTCATAACCTACTGGAACAGATGCCGGCACTTCAACGGATTCATCGTCATCCTCTCCATACGTCAGGCCCATTAAAGAACCGGATGAAATTACATCATAACGCATATCTTCCGCAAGAAATTTTATTGCAGTCCGCGCGTTTCCACAGCACTGGATCTCATCCAGAAAAATCAGTGTATCGCCCGGAATCAGCGTAACGCCCGGCATGTACGCAGTCAGGCGTTTCATGACTTCTTCTGCAGTCATCTCTCCGTCAAAAATACCCTTCAGATCCGGCTGACGGTAAAAATCAATATTTATAAAAGAAGCGTACTCTGATTTCCCAAATTCCTGCACGATATAGGACTTGCCAACCTGTCGGGCGCCTTTAATAAGCAGGCATTTTTTTATTCGATCTTTCTTTCTTTGGTTTTTCCACTCCAACAGTTTATCGTAAATCTTTCGACGTAGCAACATAATATCACCCTTCCGTACATGCTTCTGCATTACTTCTGATTATAGTATGCATAAAATAAGGGCGCCAGTCAAGAAAAATTTACATAAAATAAGGGTTCCTGTACAAGAAAATTTGCATAAAAATCATTTCTATTTTCTTGTCTTCCTTCTTTGCAACCGGCGGTCTGCCCAAAGCATAAAACCAATACGGTACACCACCCTTTCCACATTATTATTTATTTACCCCTGCCAGCTGTGACTTGGTGTGTGCTTTTAATCTTTCCACGCTGGCCATGTTGCGGATAATGTCTTTTACAATGATGTCCAGTTGGGAATTCTCGCTGTAATCCGTCGGCTCAATAAAGTTCACCCGCTGGTCTTTGATCAGATCTTTCACTTTATTGCGCTTGCCTGCCTGATACACCGCGATAGAGTAGCCGCCGTTCACCTTTACCAGCTTCATGCAGGGCACGTCTGTTAATCCGTCGCCAATGTAAATCATGTTGCGGAAAGGAACGGGACGGTCTTCCTCCGGTTTGAACCGGTTCAGGTCGTCATCGTTGGAAAGGTTCAGCACCCCTTTATTGATGCGGAACAAAAACTGCGTCTTGGTAGTGTAGTTCACCACGTTTTTCGGCCAGCAGGCCACGCCGTTTTCATCGTAGAGGAACTCGCCGGCAAACACATCGTCAAACTCTTTAAAAATAGAAGAACCCTCAATGATTTCCCGCAGACCGGAGGAAATAATGTAGTGTTTAATAACTACGCCCTGCTCCTTACCGAACTGGTTGATGCGACCGAACCACCCCTCCACTCCGTCGTACAGCTTCAAGTCTTTGCCCAGCGCCACAAAGTCGCTGCGGCGGATGGGCTGCCTGTGAATATGGGCTTCGTCCAGCATCAGATACATGTAGGCCAGGATGCGGTCCATCTTTTTATTTTCTGCCAGGTCAGACGCTTTTTTCCAAAAGGCATCAGCAGACATGCCCAGGTTCGGAATGAAAGTGTAAGCCTGCATATCCGTGGTGCATAAGGTCTTATCAAAATCATACATTAATGCAATAATCGGTTTTTTGGCTGTCATCGTCTATTCCCCTCTACTATTTCTGAAATTTTCGTTCTGTTATCCTTATGCTGTTGTTAATGCAACACAAGTTTTCGTTTCTTATATTTGAAAAACCTTTTTGATTCCTGAACAATTCACAAATTTATTTAAGGAGACGCTGATTAAGGAAACACTGATTAATTCTTTTTCCATGTTTTTGCCAATGCAGCAAATTCTTCCAGGCTTAATGTCTCCGCTCTGCGTGTTCCGTCGATGCCTGCCCGGCCCAGCCAGGCTTTTACCTGCTCACCGGTGAGGCCGCCCATATTTTTTAAACTGTTGGTCAGCATTTTGCGGCGTACGGAAAAGGCTGCCGCCACCACTTTGAAAAAGATTTTTTCATCAGGCACATCCACCGGCGGAATGGTTCTGCGTTTGCAGACCAACACCGCGCTGTCCACTTTGGGCGCCGGCAAAAAAGAACCCGCTTTCACAACGAAAGCAATCTTCGGCTCCGTATAATACTGCATAGCTACGGAGATAGCGCCGTAGTCCCGGCCCCCGGGTTTGGCTATCATCCGTTCCGCCACTTCCTTCTGCACCATCACCACCAGCCGTTCCAATGGAAGCTTCTGCTCCAGCAGGTACATGATGATGGGAGTCGTAATATAGTAAGGAAGATTTGCACAGACTTTGAAAGGTGCTGTACTTTTATTATGGTTTACAGAACACGCTGCACTGCCCGCAGTTTTCAATGCTGTGTCATCTGCAAATTCCTGCGCATCACTTTCATTTACATCGTTATGGTCACGGCTCTTTGCATTTTCGCAAAGGGCCCGTGTTTCCTCAATAACTTTTAAAATATCTACTTTTAAAATATCCCCCTGCACGATGCGGACATTTTTATAAGCGCCCACCGTCTCCTGCAGTACCGGAATCAGCCGTTTGTCCAGTTCCACAGACACCACTGACGCGCCGGTCATGGCCAAAGCCTGGGTCAGGGTACCGATGCCGGGACCGATTTCCAGCACCGTATCCTCCGGGGTCAGCTCCGCTGCCTTGGCAATGCGGTTCACCACAGACTCTTCTACCAGAAAGTTCTGCCCCAGATTCTTATCCGCTTTTAAATGAAATGCCTGCAGGATACGCGTTGTCACTTCCCGCCGGGCGATAACAGGTTGAATGTCTTCCATGTGTGCCTCATTCTTCTTCCACTTTTTTCAGAGCAGCTGCGAACTCTTCTCTTGTAATCCCATACGTATTCAACCGGCGCAAAAACGCTTTGGCCGTACCGTACCCGATGCCCAGTTCAGCCCCCAGCAGATCCCGCTTGCGACTGGCATCCGCACTGCCGGACAGTCCGTTGTCACGCAAGTCTGCCACACTGAATACCGGTTCCGGATTATATTCATGATGGTGCACTTTGCTCAGCGCCAGCAGAATGGCTTCCGGTTTCGCCTGCTCGATGCCCACATCATCGGGCACCCGCGCGTCTTTTTTGGGCACAAAGGCCTGCCCTGCATCGGGAAAACGCTCTGTCAGAAACTTGCGGATCCGTTCCCCGGAACCGTCCGGGTCTGTGAGGATAATGATGCCCCGCTTTTTGTACGCCGCTTCAATCTTCTTTAATGTATGGGAGTTAAGGGCGAAACCGCCGGTTTCAATGGTGTCGCATTCCAGCGCCCGCTTCACCGCCACCGTATCCATTTTTCCTTCAACGATTATTACTTCTTTTAGCAATATGAGTTCCTCATGAAATCTTTATAATTCATAAGGAGACGCTGATTAAATGAGTTTGTGCGATGACCGAGGGCTTTTTGCGACTGACAAGGAAATGGCCCGAAGGCGCAGCCGTAGCTGCGTTGAGGGACATTGACGCAGTCAGTCAAAAAAAGCACCGGTCAGCGTGCAGACGAATTAATCAGCGTTTCCTTAAGTCAGGAAAAGACACGGGCAAAACATTGTGTACGGTTTTGCGAATTCTTTTCCTGACTGCATAATTAATAAAAAGAAAAACAGTGATTTATTCCAGAATATAAATCTCCACGTCACGGCGCCCCCACTGATAACATTCATACAGGGAGTCCATGAACAGGTCGATGCGGTTGCCTACGATAGCACCGCCCGTGTCCCCCGCGATGGCCATGCCGTAGCCGGGAATATACAACTTGGTGTAATAGGGAATCTGACGGGGATCTACCGCCACAATACCCCGTTTAGGCCACAGTCCAATGGAAGTCGTCCCGGAAGCACCGCCGCCCCAGGTGTAAGCCGTTGCTTCGCCGTAAATTACTTTTTTATATTTCACATATCCGTTAGGGGTCAGGACAGACTGCGCCACACCCTTCCGTACAATTTCATTTACAGGTTCAGCAATACGCCGACGGTCCAGCTCGATCTTCTGTTCGCGGCCGGGACGGGTAATGTTTTCGTAAATAACCAGATCTTTTCCCTTCACGCCTTCTTTTTCCACTTTTTTCGTGCCAAATTCCAGCTCAGGATCTTCAATAACCTTTGTCCCGAAGGGTACTTCCACCTCTTCCTTTGAAAGGAAGGATTTCCGTGCCAACACGTGGATGACCAGACCGTCCGTGATTTTTGTTTCCAACGGAGGATACACCGTACGGCCATCCAGATTGACTGCCATTTCCTGTAACACTGCACCCACCGTTGTGTTATGCGTCGTAAACTCTTTGGCTACGCCAAACCGGCTCAGGCGTATAGGTTTATGCTGCAAAACGGGTTGTGCCTGGGGAGTTGCAGTCTCATTTTTGTTTTCTGCAGCAGTCACACCTGGTTTGGTATCAGGCTGCGTAACTTTTACCTCAGCAGTTTTCGATATTTCTGTTTTTTCCTGAACCGGTTTCTGAGCCTGCACGGTTTCAGTTTTTGTTTCTTTACCTTCCTGTTTCACGGCCGGTACAGGTTTTTCTGTCTCAACTTTTGCAGGGAGGCCCGTCGCCTTGTTACTTTCTTCTGCTTTTTTTGTTTCCGAAACAGTGTCTGTTGCCGGCGTCTTCGCCTTGTTATCCTGCTCAACGACCTTTACATCCGCAATCACCCTGTCTCCGGACACGACCTCCACGTTTTTTGTCCGCGGACCGGATTTACCGGCTGCGTCATCTTCTAATTGTTTCTTTGCCGCTTCTACCTGGCTGGGATCCAAAAAGACCTGCTCCTGGGGCATAACATGCCCGGGTTCTTCGGCATACAACAGACCCGGCAGTATAAAAGTACTTACAGCGAAAAGAATCCCTGTGAGACCTTTCAGCAATTTGGGAACTATTTTGTCATTTGTTTTTTTCTTCATATTATAATCCTCCGACAGTGGAATAATTTTATCACAAAATTACAACAAGCGCAAACCGACAGCAGGATATCAGTTTGCGCTACCATATATTGCGGAAGGAATTAATTTCCACTACTATTTCTTATTTTTCTTTCTCCGTATGTTAGTTGTACTGTCTAGGTCAACTGGCATACTATACCACCAGGCGCCGGCAGCAATCCAAAGCATCGTTGCCACCTCTACACGCCCATAGCCGTCCTGGGTTTCAGCGGTAATTTCCTGAATAAAAAACCATACACCGGCAACGGCCATGCCCACGATAAGCACCCAAAAAAGAGCTCTGGGAAGCTGCCCGGTTCCCGTATCACTGCTGCTGACCGCACCGCACATGACCATGCTTTCTATCAGCAGCAACGTGACTGCCGCCAGACTTTTTATACTGCCATTATCAATATAAACATAGTGTAAACCAAAAATGAACATCCCCATACCAAGGATCATCGGTATCAGGGTTTTGATGGCTGACCCGGTCTGTGACGTAGCTTTCGGTAACGATTCCAGCAGTCTGAAATAGCCTACACAAAACAGGAATACAGATATGACAAACACGGCCCAGAATTTCCACGACTCAGCCTGAGGCAGATAGTACAACAGCACATAGGAAAGAAAAAGCAGGCCGCCCGGTATAATATACTCCCAAATGTCACGTTCTTTTTTATCTATTTGTTGATCCATACAGTTCACCTGTTTTCTGTTTATAATATATTTTTAGAATAGCACGCAACACAAAAATAATCAATACCGCAAATAGTAAAGGACCGCAACGATCTGCCGCAGTCCACTGTTTTATCAAACGATACACAATCGAAAAAAGTTCCCGCAGCAAAAGCCGCAGGAACTTTTTGTGATTTTTAATGATCAGAAAGAAATCTTGTCAACAAAAGTAGGTTTGCCGTCTTTTACTTCGATGATCAGCGCAGGAACAATCGGGTTGTGCTTGTCATCATAGGTCAGCTTGCCGCCGGCAACCGGCAGTTCTTTCGTCTTGGCCATGGCTTCGGCGATCTTGGTTCCGTCTTCACTGCCGGCACGCTTGTAAGCGTCTGCCAGGATCACAACGGTGTTGTAACCCATCATGGAGAAGAAGTCCGGATCCTTCTGATATTTTTCTTTGAACGCTTTGATGAACTTCTGGGTGGAAGGATCGGTATCATCCGCACTGTATGCACTGCTGTAATAGGTCTTGTTCAGCGCAGCTTTGCCTGCGATTTCGATCAGTTTCGGGCTGTCCCAGCCGTCGCCGCCCATCATGGGAACTTCCAGACCGATTTCACGGGCCTGTTTTACGATCTTGCCGACTTCTTCATAGTAACCGGGTACATAAATCGCTTCCGGATTAGTTGCTTTCAGTTTGGTCAGACCGGCTTTGAAGTCCATGTCTTTGGCCAGGTAAGCTTCTTCGGCAACGATCTTGCCGCCGGCTGCTTCAAAGTTCTTCTTAAATGCTTCAGCCAGACCTTTGGAGTAATCGCTGGAGTTGTCGCGGTAAATCGCAACGGTCTTCACTTTCAGTTTCTGGTTGGCAAAGGCAGCCATTACCTTGCCCTGGAACGGGTCGATAAAGCAGGCACGGAATACAAACTGACGGGTCTTTCCGTCTTTGCCTACCGTGATGCTTTCTGCCGTAGCGGTCGGAGCTACTACCGGCAGTTTGCTGGCCGTAACAATCGGTTCCGCAGCCATGGTGCAGCCGCTGGTAGCCGGGCCGACGATGCCGATCAGTTTATTCTGGGAAATCAGTTTAGTTGCAGCGTTACCGGACTCGGAAGGTTCCGATTTATTGTCTGCTTCTACGATACGCAGTTTTTTGCCGTTGATGCCGCCGGCTTTGTTGATCTCGTCAACCGCCATTTTTCCGCCGGCCAGAGCTGCCTGCCCATAGCTTGCCACATTACCGGTCAGTTCATAGTTAGCGCCGATCAACGCTTCCGCAGCCGCCGCTTTGTTATCCGCCGGTTTCTTGGCGCCGCCGCCACCGCCGCAGCCTGCAGTCATCGCTGCCAACAGAACCGCTGCCACTAAAACGCCAGACATTTTTTTCATGAATTTCATAGTTTTCCCCCCTCACCCTTCTATAGTTACAACAAGTTTTTGTTTTACGCCCTTATGCACATTCATAAAGGACTTCATTTCAATATTTGTAACTATTTGCTTGAAATTATATTAATAATCAAAAAAAGTGTCAATGTTTTTCTGTGTTCTGTGTATACAATCAGAAGCAACTAAGAAAAAAGTAACATATTTATCATTTTTGAGGTAAAATTTACCGATTTACATATTCGCACACTTTATCAATCTGCTCTTGAAACGTGCCGTCAAACTTATTCTCAAAAAAAGCTCCGCCAATGGTAAAGGCCCAGGGCGCAATGGATTTAAGCTCCGTTAACCTTTCATAACTGTTGACGCTGCCGGCAATACAAACCGGCGCATTGACATTGGCAACGAATTCCCGGTTCAGGCGTGTTGCGTCGCCCGTATATCTGTACCCTAACAGATCAATACCGTAAACTCCTTTTGCTATGTAGGTTTTTGCTTCCTGTATCATGTCTTTCACAGTGCCATCCAAAACGGACGGACGGCCGGTAATTTTTCCCACAAAGGGCATGTACTTAATATGATTCAGCCTGCAAAATTCATTTATGGAATCTGAAAACGTAGTGCCCAGAAGAAAATCGCAGTTACATTCAACCGCTTTTTTTGCACCGTCCATGCATTCCTTTTCACTGTACGCAACCACCTCCAGAAACGTGGTCTTCCCGCAGCTCTTCATATAGCGGAACAGCTTTTTCATTTGTTCCAAAGGCAGCGGTTCTTCTTTGAACCCCCAAAATTTTGCCCTGGAGTTCCTGCATTGATCAAAAATATCATATGCATTATGAACCGTGAGATCATTATGAGTAAGCATGACAATCAATTCCGGCGCGTTTCCCATAATTACATCCTCGTCTTTCTTCAACTGCCGATTTACTGTTTATGATACATCAAACATTTGGGATTTGGGTCATACTCTGTTGTCAATTAAATCTGTCGGGGTAAATCGCTCTCTGTTGTCTGTCAAATCATTTTGAAAATTATCTGTTGTCAATCAGGTCTTTTGGAATCAGGTCGTAATCGTACATTACTTCTGAATGGTTATCTAAAATGAGTTCTTTATTTATGACATCTCCTGTTGATCGTTCAATTGTCTCTCTGAAAATTTTGGAAACCCTGAAATACTTGTCATCTTCTTTTTGAAAATGATGATTTTCCTCAACCAGGGCATACCTCCAGGGGAATTCCGTTTCGCTGCGTAACTCGGCGTGCAGTTTTTCATCATCGCACCAGACATGCAGCTGGATCATCTGATCAGTATTGTTTATAAAACGGTAATCGATGTAATTATAGCTGATGGAAGTACCCGTACTGAACGGCACTCTTTTCCCTTCTTCCGGAGCCAGCGCATCGGAATGATGATGGAACTCCGTAACCTGTAAGGGACTGTGTAAAACCATGTAATGGATCGTATTTCCTAAATTGCAAAGGCCGCCGCCCAGTCCGGGAATTAGTTTGTTGTGGATGATGACGCGTCCGTCTTTATAGCCTTTTTTCTTGGTCGTTTTTCCTACCGTATGCCAAAAGGAAAACATCTCCCCCGGGCGAATCAGAAGACCGTCAATTTTATCGCAGGCTAACCGAATGTTCATGGCCTTATTTTCCTGCAGCCGTAAATCAACGCCTTTGCCCCTTTTTATTAAATTGCAGCTGTAGCCCGTAACAACATTCGGCAGCCATGTGTCGCTTTTTGTTTTGGCAAATTTTATATCACTTAAATAATCCTTGATATGCCGTTTGCAGATTTCCTTTTTTAAAGAAATTTCATAACAAATCGGGTGGATCTCACAGAAAAGCATTTTCTAACAGCCTCCGTTTTTCAAGCCAGAAAAGGCAAAATCGTACTGTATTTTTACTGTATTTTTACTGTATTTTAAAGAAAACACTGGTTAATTCGTCAGCATGCCTGCCGGACATTCTCTCATCTGACCGGCATTTCCTTACCGCTCTGTCTTCAGAATATCTCCCAGCCGGTGCTGATAAACCCTGGTGATTCTGTAAAGCGCAAGAATAATTTTTTCCAGATTGCGCCGGATTCCTATTTTGGTCTCTAGTTCAGCGGTCACATATTTTACAAGTATATTGGCTATGCCGCATTTATTGGCCCCGTAAATGTCGATAAAAATCTGGTCTCCGATAAAAAGCGTTTCGCTTTTTCGAATGCCCATCATCTCAACAGCTTTCAAATAACATTCCGGATTTGGCTTTTGTGCATCGCAAAGGTAGAGTGTATCAATATTTCTGATAAACCGTTTCACTCGTTCTTCGCTGTTATTGGTTAACAAAAGAGTTTTCAGTCCTGCAGCGTGAATGGATTTAAACAGCGCATCTATTTCTGCTGTTGAATCGGCTCCGTGGGGAACCAGCGTCATATCGATATCGAAGATGATTCCTTTGTAACCTTTTTGCAATATTTTTTTGTAATCGATAGAAAACACACTGTCCACATACTCATAAGGAAACAGCAGGCTGAACATGAAAATACCTTCCTCTTAAAAACGAAATCGCTTTCACTCTGCAGACTTCCCTGAGTGGCAGCGATTTTTGACGCTGTAAGAGCAATAAAAATAGCGCAGCTACGGGTTATTTAATAAACGTTGCCACGTCGTGCAGCGTTTTCCGCGTCCGGGCCCTGGGGGCTTCCTCTCCGTAACCAAAAGCAAGAGCTGCCACCAGCATGCCGTGTCCCGGATTTTTCTTTTCCAGCCATGCGGAAATTTCCGGATACGCAAAGAAGACATCGCAGATCCACAGGCTTCCGATCCCCAGCTCCTGCGCAGCCAGCAGCATATTTTCAATGGCTGCCGCTACAGACTGCACATTACAGATTTCTGCCACCCGCTCATCCACTGACAGATTATCTGTAAAGTCAATGCCTTTGCCCCGTTCATTGGAGACCAGCACGACCACCGGAGCCTCCCGCATTACATTTACGCTGGTAAAGGCGCCGTTAATATATTTCATGCTGTCCGGCAAAAACGGCTCGTGGGCTTTCACTTCCAGATTCAGCCCCCGTTCCATGACACGGGTCAGCTCTTCTTTGGCCTCTCCCCGTACCACCGTAAAGTGCCAGGGCTGCCGGTTTTTGGAAGAAGGAGCCGCTATCCCTGCCTCCAAAATTGTGTGCAGGTCCATTTCGGAAATGGGTTCTGATTTAAATTTACGGATACTGCGTCTGTCTTTAATCGCCTTTAATGCAGATACGGAAACCTTCTTTGCGCCATCCTCCATGGTCTCATCCCTCTTTTGCTTTTTTATTTCATTTTGTTAAACAACATGCGGGCATTCTTCGTGGTCTGCTCCGCAATATGCTCAAAACTTGTGCCCCGGACCAGGGCCGCGTTTTTGGCAACATATTCTGTCAGGCTTGGGTCGTTGCGCCGTCCCCGGAACGGTTCCGGAGCCAGATAGGGACAATCCGTCTCCAGGACAAACAATTCTTCCGGACAGGCTGCCAGCACTTCCCGCACCTTCTTGTTATTTTTATAGGTAGATGTTCCGCCAAAGCCTAAATAGTAACCGCGTTTCCACAGTTCCTTCGCCATTTCCAGGGAACCGGAATAACAGTGGAACACCACCTTCAGTTCTTTGGGAACTTCATTTTGGAAAAAGTTAAGGCAGTCGCCGTGAGCTTCCCGGTTATGGATCACGACCGGCAAGTCCAGGGAATATGCCAGATCGCACTGCTGTTTCAACCGCAGCAGCTGCACTTCCTTCGGCTCGTTTTCCTTCCAATAATAATCCAGCCCGATTTCCCCGATGGCCACCACTTTTGTATGCTCCCTGGCCAGCCGTTCCAGTTCGGCAATGTAGCTTTCGTCTTTGATTCCGGCCAGATCTTCCGGATGCCAGCCTACTGCGGCATACACAAAATCAAACTGCTCCGCCATGTTGACGGACGCAACGGAAGATTCATACGTGGTTCCCTGGGTGATGACCGCTTCCATATCATTGGCCAGCCGTTCCATCACCGCAGCGCGGTCTGAATCAAAACGGTTGTCATCTAAATGGGCATGAGTGTCTATTATTCCTAAACGTGACATATGATAACCTACAGAAACAATTAACTTAAACAATACGTTGAGCGTGAAAAGATGAAGCAAAACATTGTGAGCGTTTGTGTAATTCCATGAGATGAAATGTGCCGCAGCGGCGAGACTGTCTGAGGGGCGCAGCCCCGAGTTTCGAAGCCGCAGGCACATGAGTCCATGGAATAGCAAACGTAAACAGTTTTGCGAAATCTTTTTACGCGTTTTATTTTACTTTACTGCCGCTCTTAATATTGGGCGCGTCCGCCAGCACCAGATTGCCTTCGCCATCTGACGCCGCCAGCAGCATGCCGTACGACATAATGCCCCGCAGCTTGGTAGGCTTCAGATTCTTAATGACGATAACATTGCGGCCTACCAGTTCTTCCGGGGTGTAATACTGGGCAATACCGGACACGATGGTGCGTTCTTCTTCACCCAGCTGCACCTGGATCTTCATCAGCTTATCCGTTTTGGGCACCCGTTCCGCAGACAGGATTTTAGCTACCCGCAGGTCAACCTTGGCAAAGTCGTCAATGGTAATTTCACCGTCTGCTGCCGGTGCAGATTTTGCCGCGTCACCGCCCCGCGCCGCTTCCAGGGCCGCGTTCTTCACTTCCGTTGCCGTGCGCACCGCATCGTCCGCCGCCGCGCTGACCCGTGCACGGGCCGAAGCCACCGCCGCCAAAACCGCGCCGCCTACTGCTTTGGCTGCATCGCCCGCCGCCGCTACTGCGTCACTGGCCGCGTCCGCTGCCGAAGTTGCTTTTTTCGCTGCCGCTTCCTTGGCCGCCAGGGCTTTGGCTTTGGCTTCTTCCGCCTTGGCCTGGGCTTCCGCTAAGGCATCGATTTTTTTAGCATCATTCTTTTTCTCTTTTTTATTATTGGCTGCCTTGACCGGTTCCGGATGATACTCTTCATGTTTTCCGGTTTCCGGATTGTACACCTTACCTGCATATTTTTTGGTGGCGCCGATGAGGGTACGACCGTCCGGCAGCACATCAATACGCGGATACAGCGGTTCGCCCTTCACTACTTTGGTGCCGCCGGCAATACCGCCCCACGTTAAATCTTCCAGCAGGTTCTGTTCTTTGCATTCCAGTCCCAGCTGTTTTAAGATTTCCGGCGTAGTTCCCGGAATGAAAGGCTCGATCATCACAGCTACAAAGCGAAGTACTTCCGCCAGGTTGTACAGCACCAGATGCAGACGGTCGGCATCGGCCGGTTCTTTGGCCAGCTTCCAGGGCGCCGTGTCATCAATATATTTGTTGGCGCTGGCTACAAGACTCCATACCGCTTTGATGGCGTCATTGATTTCCAGCTTATCCATATGTTCCTGATACGAAACCAGTGTGGCTTCTGTCAGTTTGACCAGATCCGTATCCACATCCAGGGCTACGGCCGGGCAGTTTTTCAGTTCGCCGTCGTGGTATTTTTCCACCATGCTGACCGTACGGTACAGCAGATTGCCCAGATCGTTGGCCAGGTCTGCGTTGATACGGTTGATGAGAGCGTCGCGGCTGAAGTTACCGTCACTGCCCAGATTGATTTCCCGCAGCAGGAAATAACGGATTGCGTCTGCTCCGAATTCGTCAATCAGGCCGTTGGGGTCAACCACGTTGCCGATGGACTTGCTCATCTTGGTGCCGTCCACTACCAGCCAGCCGTGACCATACACTTTTTTCGGGATTTCTTCTTCCATGGCCATCAGCATGATAGGCCAGATGATGGAATGGAAACGCACGATCTCCTTGCCCACCAGATGGATATCTGCCGGCCAGTATTTTTTGAACATTTCTTCATCCGATTTATAACCGACGGCAGTCATGTAGTTCAACAGGGCGTCAAACCATACATAGACTACATGCTTGGGATCGAAGGGCGCCTTGATACCCCAGTCAAAGGAAGTGCGGGTTACGCACAAATCTTCCAGTCCCTGCTTGATAAAGTTGATCATCTCGTTGCGGCGGGCCACCGGCTGGATAAAATCCGGATGCTCGTCAATGTATTGCAGCATGCGGTCCGCATACTTGCTCATCTTGAAGAAATAGCTTTCTTCCTGCATCTTTTCTACGGGACGGCCGCAGTCAGGGCAGTTGCCGTCTACCAGCTGATGCTCGGTCCAGAAGGATTCGCAGGGCACACAGTACCAGCCTTCATAGTTTTTCTTGTAAATGTCACCTTTATCATAAATCTGCTGCATCACGGCCTGCACCACTTTTTCGTGGCGCTCCTGGGTGGTGCGGATAAAATCGTCGTTGGAAATCTCCAGCCGTTTCCACAGGCTCTGGAACGTGGCCACGATTTTATCTACATATTCAATCGGGGTAATACCCAGATCTTCCGCTTTGCGCTGGATCTTCTGGCCGTGCTCATCGCTGCCGGTGAGGAAAAAGACATCTTCCCCTTTGGCCCGGTGATAGCGGGCAATGGCATCCGCCACCGTGGTGCAGTAAGCATGACCGATGTGCAGTTTTTCACTGGGATAATAAATCGGCGTGGTAATAAAAAACGGTTTCTTTTCTTTGTTTTCCATGACAAACCCTTCTTCCTTTTATATAGTATGTCTGCCTTGCAGAATTGTTACCTGAATTTTGTAAAACGCTTTAATTCCTAATGCTTATCTCCTCGTGCAGAAAAAAGTTCTAACATGAAAATTTATCTACATCTTATATTTTACTCTTTTTCCTGCTCCTGAATCAAGCGGTTATATAAATCCCGTTTGGGAATTTTAAACTGTTTTGCGATTTCACTTAACGCTTCTTTTTTGGGAATGCCTTTTGCGATTTTTTCTTTCACCATGTCCAGCGGGTCTGTGTCACCCACATCGTCCGGCGGTTTTTCTTCCGCCTGGGCGATTACCAGCACAAATTCGCCCCGGGGCGGGTTTTCCTTTAAATACGATATTGCCTGTAAAACACTTCCCCGCCAGAACTCTTCGTGCAGCTTGGTCAACTCCCTGCCAAAGGCCATCTGCCGGTCACCCCATACTGCCAGAATCTCTTCCAGCACTTCCACAATCCGGTGTGGTGCTTCATATAACACAACAGTCGCGGGAATCTGTTTCCATTTTTCCAGCTGCTCTTTCCGGTTCTTTTTGCTTTTTGGCAGAAACGCTCCGAAAAAGAAAGGTGTGGACGGAAGTCCCGAAGCTACCAGAGCCGTGAGGCAGGCATTGGCCCCCGGCACCGGCGTGACGGTAATACCGTTTTCAATGGCCAGCTTTGCCATGCCCTCCCCCGGATCCGAAATCCCCGGAAAGCCTGCGTCTGTTACCAGCGCCACATTGTTTCCCTGCAGCAGTTCCTGCAATAATACAGGCCCCTGCTTCTCTTTATTGTTTTCGTCGTAATGGATCAGCTTTCCCTTAATGGAAAAATGGTTCAGCAGCTGCAGCGTGCGCCGGGTGTCTTCCGCTGCAATTAAATCAGCATCCGTCAGCACCTGCAGCGCTCGCGGCGTCATGTCGCCCAGATTTCCGATAGGGGTTGCGACCAAAAATAATGTACCGGGCATAAGGTCTCCAAAAACACAGCATAAAAGTTTGAAAACTCTATAGCATGATAAGATTTCGCAAAACTGTTCACGTTTGTGATTCCATGGACTCATGCGCCTGTGGCTTCGAAACTCGGGGCTTCGCCCCTCAAACAGTCTCGCCACCGCGGCACATTTCATCTCATGGAATTACACAAACGCTCTCAATGTTTTGCTCAATCTTGTCACGCTGCTAGTATTCTTCTAACTTCTAATCTATTTTAATCTTTCTCCATTTGTCTTTTCGCCTGCTCCGTCAGCGTGCCGTCCGCATTGTACATAATCAGCGGTGGCAACACTTCTAATCCGTAGCTTCCGTTTTTTACCATTTCCAGCAAAAAGATCCAGGCCGGTTTATCTACGGAAGCATGGACCCACTGCAGTTTTTTTGGCTGCAGGTTATATCTGATAGCCAGTTCCATGGATTCCATGAACCGTTCCGGCAGCTGCACCAGGGCAAAACGCCCCCGACTGTGCAGCGCATAACAGGCGGCCGCAAAAAAATCTTCCAGCACCGCAGTTTTTTCATGGCAGGCGCTGGTTCCTATGGTCCGCTCCCTGCCGCTGTTTCGATACGGCGGATTGGCAACAACCAGATCAAACGCTTCTGTCGGGCAAAAACTTTTTATTTCTTTTATATCCCACTCCAGCGCATGAACTTTAGGCGCAAGTTTCTTGGATTCGGGTACAGAGTCGTCTGTCACAGAAACAGCTCCGCGCTTTCGCACTTCTGCTTTCATCTCAGTTGCACCGGTCTCTGCCTCTTCCTGCCAGAAAATCCCGTTCGCCTCCGCACTGCGGTTGAACAGTTTCACCATCCGGGGATTCACATCCAGTCCGGTCACTTCCGCCGCGCCCCGGGCTGCCAGATAAAAACTGATAGCCCCGGTGCCGCAGCCTAATTCCAGCACTTTCGCTTTGTTGGCCAGATGGGGGAAGTGGGCCAGAAAGACGGAATCGGTCGTAAAGGTAAACTCCGCCGGGTCCTGATAAATTTTATATCCGCACCCCGGCAGGTAATCTTCTCTGATTTCGCTCATAACGTTTGCTTGCCAATCATATTATAATGTATTTTTCTGCTACAATTTGATAAAACATGCTTTCTTCCAGCTAAAAAGTTTATCACTTTAGCGCAGAAAGCTACAGGAAAATTCCAAGTCAACGTTTCAATCCGCTTTTCTTAATCGTCATCCATAGCCTGGGATGCGTCAATCAGCTCATCCCACTCCAGCGTCACCACATTATCCGGGGAAAGCTGCACCGTAGCAGTATGTTTGGCTTTGTTTACGGTAGTAACCTTGCCCTTGCCCATACTGGTGGCCACCATGGAGCCCACCTGAGGCGCTTCCGCATATTCCTTCCGGGGCCGGCTTCCTTTTCCTTTTTCTTTGGCATACATATAATCTTCATATTTAAGGCAGCACATCAAGCGTCCGCAGCAGCCGGAAATTTTAGTTGGATTCAGAGACAAATTCTGATTCTTTGCCATACGGATGGAAACCGGTTCAAAATCTCCCAGCCAGCTGGCACAGCACAAAGGCCGCCCGCAGCTGCCGATGCCGCCTACCATCCGGGCTTCATCCCGAACCCCGATCTGCCGCAGCTCGATACGGGTACGGAATACGGATGCCAGATCTTTCACCAGTTCCCGAAAATCAATACGACCGTCTGCCGTAAAATAGAAAATGATTTTATTAATATCAAAGGTAAATTCCACATCCACCAGATTCATTTCCAGTCCGTGACGCTGGATCCGGCGCTGACAGATATTGAAAGCCTCCCGCTCCCGTACCTGGTTCTGAATCACCGTTTCCTCATCTTCCGGTGTGGCTTTGCGAAGGATCGGCTTCAGCGGAGCCTTGATCTGTTCTTCCGGAATTTCCCGGGTACCGATGGACACCGTTCCATATTCCATGCCCCGTGCCGTTTCCACAATGACGTGATCCCCCGACACAAATTCGATATCCAGCGGATCGAAATAATATATTTTGCACGTTTTCTTAAAACGGATTCCTACAACTTTTTTCACACTAACCTCCATTCCGCCGCCAGGATTCAGCGGCATAAACCTTCACGAAAGAACTCTTTCCTACCGGCCTCCTTTCTGCCAAAGGACAGACCGCCGGGAATAAAGAAATCTTTCAAATCATGTTATTACAATCTTCTTTCGCAGCATGCATTGATCGTAAAGGTCACATTATCCAGCACGCTTTTGGTGTTGGCCCGCCGCACCGCGGCTGCCGCTGCTTCCTGCGCCGCATCCGAGGCCTGATGAATTCTTCTCTCATCCCATTTTTTTGCTATGGCCTGCAATTGCGGTAACGCATCTATATTAAAAATCTGATTCGGTAACCCGCTCTTCACAAACAGCAAGTCCCGCAACAGCAAAACCGTCATTGTCACAAAACGCTGCAGTTGCTCATTGCCACCGGAAGAGGGGATCACATCAGAAAAATAATCTTCATTCAGCAGATAGGTCATGGGAGCCTGCATGGGAAACTCCGCTACAAACTTCAAGGCTGCATTGCGGTAGTCCATGATCCGTTCTTCCCGGAACCGGAGCGCCTGTCCTAACGACCCATCAGACAGATGCGCCAGCAGGTCCGCTTCGGCCTCGGGAATATCTTTAGTCAGTAATGCTTTTTTTGTTTCCTGCACAGACAGCGGCGTAAACCGCACCTGAATCACCCGGGATAAAATGGTGGGCAGGAGACGGCTCACCGACGAAGCCACCAGAATAAAGAACCATTTGTCCGGCGGTTCCTCCAGCAGTTTCAGCAGCGAATTGGCCGCTTCCGTGTTCATGGTGTCCGCTTCGTTGACAATACAGATTTTTTGTTTTGACAACGTGGGACCGAAGGCAGACTGTTTAATTAAACTGCGGATCTGGCTCACGGAAATGATTTTTGTTTTTTTCTTTTCCTGTTCCTCATCCGTCATGGGGTCAAAGTACAGGTAATCCGGATGAGCAAAGTTGCCGGTTTCAAAGTTCAGCAGGCGGCAGCTTTCACACAGATTGCAGGGCTTATCTCCCTGTGAGGAACCCAGACACAGAAACGCTCTGGCAAGCTCTTTGGCAAGCAGGCATTTGCCGATTCCCTCCGGTCCGTAGAACAACAACGCATGAGGCCGTTCTTCCCGATTTAAGAACCGTGCCAGGAATTCTTTATTCTGTTGATGTCCTACAATTTGGTCAAACATAGTGCACCTGTTAGCAAATATGATTTACAGGTTGCGAAAAGAATTCGCAAAACCGTACATGATTGCTATTCCATGGATTCATTCGCCTATGGCTTCGAAACTCGGGGCTGCGCCCCTCAGACAGTCTCGCCATGGCGGCGAATTTCATCACATGGAATGTCGCAATCATTCCCGATGTTTTGCTCATATCTTTTCCTAACCTATAAACTCATCTTTTCTATCTAAAAACCCGCTTCTACTAATATTTTCTGAATCTCTGCCTGCACGGCTTCCGCAGGCTGCAGCGCATGAACCTTTTTAACGCGTTCCGGATCAGCATTCGCCAGCAGTAAAAAACCATCCCGCACTTTTTTCTGGAAGTCCAGACCTTCCTGTTCAAAACGGTCCTGCACGCCCCGGTCCGCCCTTCGCTGCAGCAAAGCTTCCGGCGCGGCTTCCAGCAGGATCGTCAGTTCCGGTTGCACGTTGTCCGCGGCAAATGCACAAAGAGCTTTTACTTTATCAATCTCAACCCCGCGGACAAACCCCTGATACACCATCGTGGAATCCGCAAAGCGGTCACAGAGCACAATTTTGCCCTCTTCCAGCGCAGGCCGGATTACTTTTTCCACATGCTCCGCCCGGGCTGCCAGATATAACAGCACTTCCGTCCTCGGATTCACAGCGGCATCTGCATCCAGCACTATGTTACGGATCCGTTCCGCCAGTTTCGTGCCGCCCGGTTCCCGGGTGGTCACCACTTCGTAGCCGCGGTCCAGCAGATACCGGGCCGTCAACTGCAGCTGGGTAGTCTTACCGCTGCCGTCTACCCCCTCCATCGTAATGAAACAACCTTTTTTCATTGCTTTCACATTAAATCCAGCCATAAAACCGGATGTCCCTTTCTAAAAATACTATATCTTTAACACACTGTCATCAGTCAGTGAATTTTATAACGCTCCTACCTGTTAAAGAATTACATTCCTTTCACTCTTGTGTCAGCACCCTCACGGTCTGCAACGAAGTGTCTGCCGGTCCGCTGACAGGCAGCCCCTGCTGTTTCATCAGACGGCACCATGCAACAATTCTATCTGTAAACCGCTCCCCGGGCAAAATCACGGGGATGCCGGGCGGGTAAAAACTGATTGGCTCAGCACAAATCAGGCCGACTGCCCCGGAAAGCGGAACCGTTTTCTTTTTTCCGTAAAATACGGTACGCATCGGCACGGCAGCTTCTGTTACCGGAATCTCCGCCTGTTGCGCCTTTTCTCTTTCCGCCGCTTCTGTTTCCAACGCTTTGACCTGTTCCACAGATCTTGCTTCCAGCGGATTCTTCACCGGTCGCAGTTTCTGCAATGTTTTACAGATCCGATTCACCGTATCCTGCCACTGCACCGGCGCCCAGTCCGCATACGTCACCAGGAACAAAACGTTCTGCAGATCTACCAGTTCCACCGCAATTTTTTCTTTGCGCAGGGCTTCTCCAACGGTAACACCGCTGACGCCCCACTCTTTCAAATTTATAGTAACCTTTGTACTGTCTAGTGCAGCAATTCCATACTTACCTGCCACGTCTTCCGGACGGATGACGTGCAGCCCCGGAATTTTCGCCAAACTATTGCGCAACATCTGCGCAGCCCGTAACGCATCCTCTAACATGACAGCACCCCGTTCCGCCAGCTGGGCGCGGGCCGCGTCCAGAGAACCCATCAGCAGATAGTTGGGACTTGTCGTAGTAAGCAGACTCATTACATCCGCCGCGTGACGCAGATCGATACGCGCACCTTTCACCTGCAATAAAGAACACTGGGTCAGCGCCCCTAAGATTTTATGGGTGCTCTGGGCTGCCATATCCGCCCCGCAATGCATGGCAGAAGGCGGAAATTGATCATGAAATCCTAAATGGGGGCCGTGCGCTTCATCCACTAACAGCACCGCGTTATGGGCGTGAGCAATCTCAGCAATCTGTTTTACTTCTGCCGCCATGCCGAAATAATTAGGAGACGTCAGCAGCACTGCTTTTAGATCCGGGCACACCGCAAACGCTTCTTTCACCTGCTCCGACGTAACCTGCCCCTGCATACCAAACTCTTTTATGTACGCAGGCTGCACATACACAGGCACTGCGTCTGCCAGAATCAGTCCGCCTGTCACACTGCGGTGAGCATTCCGGGGAACCAGAATCCTGTCGCCCGGCTGCAGCGCCGTAAGCAACATGGCATGAATGGCGCCCGTCGTTCCGTTCACTGCAAAAAAGCAGGCATCGCTCCCATATAACTTTGCCGCCTCTTCCTGCGCTTCTCTGATACAGCCGCAAGGCGCGTGGATGTCGTCCAGCTCGCTCATGAGGGAAACGTCCATCCGTAACGCAGTGGAACCCAGCAGCGAACGCAGCGGTTCCGCCATGCCCCGGCCGCCTTTGTGGCCCGGCGTATGCAGCGGATACACCTGCTCCTGCAGATAACGTTCCATCGCCTCCACTAACGGTTGTTTCACGACAGTTTCCTCCTTTGACAGTACTCTTTATTTTACCATATTATAGGAAAACATCCAACATTCATTTTCTGCAGATACTGGTTCCAATACACTTTTTTATGCAAAATCTGTATCATTCCAAAATTTTTCATAAATTCTTTTATAAACTTTATAAAATATATTGACATAAGAAAAAAAACGATACTATACTATAAGAAGTTTTAAAAAAGTATTTGCAAGGAGCGTATTATGGCAGACAAAAAGAACCCTTCTCAGGTTAACGACAAAGCAAGAGAAATCATTGAAGAAAGCCGTAAGCAAAGCAACGGCAAGCAGTTTATCCTTTGGATGGCGGCGCTGGTAGTCGGCGGTGCGCTGGGCTGGATGAACAATCCCTCCCTGAACGAGCTGTTCAACTTTATTGCTACTATTTTCACGCGCATGTTCCAGTTCATCGCCGTTCCCACCATTGCGCTGGCGGTCATCACCACATTGTCGGCATTGGGCGCCAAAAAAGATACGAAGCGAATCTTCGCCCATACGCTGGTTTATACATTACTGACCACTATCTGCTCCGCGGCCGTAGGCCTGGCTTTATATCTCTGGATTGCACCGGGTAACCTGCCTGCCGACGTGGTAGGCGCAGGCGCGGCGCAGGTACCCCAGAATTTAGGCAAGCTTTCTTACTACGACCATTTTCTCTCCGTAGTTCCCAATAATATTTTATATCCCTTCCTGTCCGGCAACGTGCTGTCTGTG
>JAFSPK010000119.1:0-27075 GCA_017443005.1 Acidaminococcaceae bacterium | reverse complement strand
CTGGGAAAAATTCGCGAAGTTTGCGGATGAGGAAAACCTGGAAGCCACCATTGTGGCAGAAGTTACGGAGGAACCCCGTCTCGTCATGTACTGGCGGGGGGATAAGATCGTAGATATCTCCCGCAAGTTCCTGGATACCAACGGCGTGGCCCAGCATGCGGAAGTATTAGTGAAAGATATTACCGGCGCCTCTGTGTTTGATAAGACGCCGGAGGTTGTAGAAAAAGCATCGGATCTGAAAGACGCCTGGCTGAAAAATATAAGCCGGCTGAATGTTTGCAGCGAAAAAGGCCTGAGCGAACGGTTTGACTCCACCATTGGCAGAGCTACGGTGGAAATGCCCTTTGGCGGAAAATATCAGTTGACGCCGGCGGAAGGCATGGTTGCCCAGATTCCCGTATTGCACGGGCACACCGACGCGGCTTCCCTCATGACCCACGGTTATAATCCGGAAGTGGCCTGCTGGAGCCCGTTCCACGGCGCTATGTATGCGGTTACGCAATCGCTGGTGAAAGCGGTTGCCTTAGGGGCGAATCCCGACACCATCCGTCTCACGTTGCAGGAATACTTCCAGGGCATGAGAGCCAAAGCGGACTGGGGTCTGCCCTTTGCCGCGCTGTTAGGCGCCAACACGGTACTGAACAGTATGGAGGTTCCGGCGGTAGGCGGCAAGGACAGCATGTCCGGCAGCTTTATGGATTTGCATGTGCCTCCTACGCTGGTATCTTTTGCAGTAAATGTCATTGACGGAAGAAAAGCGGTTTCCAGCGAATTTAAGGAGGCCGGGGATAAAGTCGTGTTCCTGAGCACGCCGTTGCTGGATGGGGATGTACTGGATTTTGCGGTACTGCGGAAAAATCTGCGCAGGGTGCATCAGCTGGTTCTTGAAGGAAAGATTAAAGCGGCGGCAGCTGTGGAAGAGGGCGGCATTGCTGCGGGTATTACCAAAATGACATTGGGCAACGCATTGGGTTTCCGTTTTGTGAAGCCGTTCCCCCATACAGAAAGCCTGTTTACCCTGCAGCCCGGCGGCATGTTGCTGGAAGTGGCGAAAGATGCCGATCTGGAAGCGCTGTTCGGTGAACTGGACTGCCTGCCGCTGGGTACCGTTACGGACAACGCGGAAATAACGGTCAATGATATTACGCTGACGAATGCGGAACTCGTAAAAGCCTACACCGAAACACTGGAACCTATTTTCCCTGCCAAAGCACCGGAATCCGAGACGCCGGAAGATTTGCTTTCGCAACCGTTGTATAAACGGGAACTTCCCTTAACGGCGCCGGTGAACATCGCCAGACCGAAGGTGTTTATTCCCGTCTTCCCGGGACAGAACTGCGAATACGATACGGCCCGGGCCTTTGATCTGGCAGGGGCGGAAAGTAAGATTTTTATCATCCGCAACCTGACGGCCCAGGCTATCGAAGAAACGATCCAGGCGATGGTGAAGGGGATCAAAGACTCCCAGATCATCATGCTGCCGGGCGGCTTCAGCGCCGGTGATGAACCGGACGGCAGCGGCAAGTTCATCGCCACCATGTTCCGGAATCCGCGCATCGCCGAAGCAGTGAACGATTTGCTGCAGAACCGCGACGGCCTCATGCTGGGTATCTGCAACGGTTTCCAGGCGCTGATCAAATTAGGGCTGGTGCCGTACGGTGAGATCCGTCCGCTGGAAGAGAATTCGCCCACGCTGACCTTCAACACCATCGGCCGCCATGTGTCCCAGATGGTTTACACCCGTATTACTTCCAACAAATCACCCTGGCTGAATATGACGGAGCCGGGAGACGTGCATGCCATTGCGGTGTCTCATGGGGAAGGCCGTTTCTATGCGCCGGCCGAAACGATCCGCGAATTGTTCCGGAACGGACAGGTGGCTACACAATATGTGGATCTGAACGGTAATCCCACCATGGCCAGTCCGGAGAACCCCAACGGTTCCCTGTATGCTATTGAAGGCATCACCAGTCCGGACGGACGCATTTTGGGTAAAATGGGTCACAGCGAACGATATATTCCCGGCCTGATGCAAAATATTTACGGTGAAAAAGAACAGCATATTTTTGAAAGCGGCGTGAAGTACTTTAAATAAAGTTCACAATTTAAATTGCAAGCAATTTTGTGTAAAAAGAAAAAACAATCTTGCTAAATCGTGCAAACATGCATGGTTATTGGCTGCGCAAAAAGACGTCACTCAGACGTCTTTTTGTTTTTGTACACTTTTCGCAATTGCAAAGTTCACAAACTTTTGTCAAAAATATGTTATAATAGAAACCGTGGAAAGTAAATTTTGGAGATTCATATTAAAATGCAGTAATGGTTTCGTTGCTTTTACGTGTTCTTTTATGTATCTCAGACTGTTGCAAACAAAAATCTGAGAGGTGTTTTTTAAATGTATTTTAGAAAGTTAGCTACGTTTGTTGCGGCTGCGGCCCTGTCCTGTTTTTCCTTTTCAACAGCTTTCGCTGATTTTGCGGTTGGTGACCGTGGGATGGAAGTTATTGAAATCCAGAAACAGTTGGCTGTACTTCACTACAATGTAGGTGAAATTGACGGGGTGTTCGGGCCGGCTACGGAAAAAGCTGTCAAAGATTTTCAGACAGCCAAGGGTTTAAAAGTTGACGGTATTGTGAATGATGCTACGTACCGCAATCTGTTGAACAAGGAGCTGCCTCCGGATCGTTACGGTAACCATATGATGACCCGTAACATTCTGAAGACCGCATTCAGTATGCTTGGCGTACCGTATTCCTTTGGAGGAATGTCCCCGGGAGGGTTTGACTGCTCCGGATTTGTATGTTATGTGTATGGCAAAGCCGGTATTTCCCTGCCGCGGATGGCTGATTCCCAGTATTATTCTCTGACCCATATTCCGAGAGCAAACCTGCAGAGCGGCGATCTGGTCTTTTTTGAAACGTATTGCCCGGGTCCTTCCCACGTTGGTATTTACATTGGGGATGGTAAATTTATACACGCTTCTTCCAGCAAGGGTATTACGGTTTCAGAAGTGTTCACCGGTTACTGGGGAGCCAGATATCTTGGTGCCGGCAGGGCGTATAACTAAAACAGGCGGCATCGCATTATGTTGTGATATGAAACAGGCAAACCGTTTTGGCTTGCCTGTTTTTATTTTCTGTTTGTGTTCTTTTTACATCTATTTTGTAAATCTTTTGTGAGATGAATCGGTTTACTCTGTATTCCGCGTCTTTTATATTGTATAATATGTATGGAAGCAGATTCTCTTATCTGCAGGTTTCCCTTACATAATTTTCATCAACACAGTTGTAACAGGATGATAGACAAACGAAGAAAAGGAGAGAACTATGTCTAAAATTTTAATTGCCGATGACGAACCCCAGATTCGTGAAATTTTGCGCGTTTATTTTAATAAGGACGGTTTTGTTACCGTGGAGGCCGAAGACGGACAGCAGGCGCTGTCAATGATTGAAAAAGAAAAACCGGACCTGGTATTGCTGGATATCATGATGCCGGTTCTGGATGGTATTACGGCCTGTGAAGAGATTCGTCACCGCTATGATCTTCCCATCATCATGCTCACGGCCAAGGACGAGGATGATGACCGCATCCTGGGTCTGGAAAAAGGCGCGGACGATTATATTACCAAGCCGTTTAACCCCCGTGAAGTCGTAGCGCGTGTTAAGGCGGTGCTGCGCCGTTCCGGCGGTTTTCAGAAGCTGAGTGACAAGCGGAAGATTGAGTTCGAGGGACTTTTCATAGACAGGGAACGGATGCAGGTTACCGCCTGGGGGAATTTGGTTACGTTTACCACGAAAGAGTTCGAACTGTTGTATTATCTGGCCTGTTCGCCCGGTAAAGTTTTTTCCCGCAACCAATTGCTTGAGTCTATCTGGGGTTACACCTATTTTGGAGATACCCGTACGGTAGATACCCATATCAAACGGATCCGGCAGAAACTGGCCATTCCGAAGGATTCTCCCTGGGATATTGAAACGGTCTGGGGCGTAGGCTACAAGTTTGAACTGAAAAACATGCCGGTAGAATCAGACAAAGCATAAAACTGCCAAAACATGCTATTTTGAGGTGAAATGTGAATAAATCCTTAAGTACCCGGCTGATGTACAGCTTCATGACTATTATCGTTATCGTGGTAGTCGGTATCACGGCCGGTACTTCCTATTTAATTGCAGATTACTTTTTTAAAATCAAAGAAGACGAACTGGCCCAGAAAGGCCATGACATGGCAGATACCGTAGAGTACTTTGTTACGAAGGACAACAACCGGTATATGCTGATGCGTTATCTGATTGCGGTAGATCATTTGGTGGGAGCCCGTATCTGGCTTTTTGACAATGAGTACAACTTGCTGGCCGCTTCCAATATTGCGGCAGTTGTGGATAGCGCAGGGAAAACGGCTGCAGGCAGCAACGGCGAGGTAGGTACCGGCAAGCCGGACGTTTCTGTTCCTGCGGACCGGATTCCCGTATATGAGTACACGACGCGGCTGGCGGAAGAAATAAAAAGCGGTCAGGTATCCCGTAATGTTAATAAAATCTTAAAAGACATTTACCGCGGCGAGAGCGTGCGCTCCCAGATTTATCATCCGTATTTCAAACAGCAGGTAATTTTGGTAGGCGTACCGTACGGCGATAAATACCATCCCCGTGGCGCGATCCTCATGGCGGAACCGCTGAGCGGGTTTGGCGGCTTTTTGCGGAGCGTGTACATTTTTACAATTATTGTCGGACTGTTAGGTCTGGTGCTCAGTCTCTTCATGGTACGGAAACTTTCACGGCAGATTGTGAAGCCGCTGGTTTCCATGAAAAATGCCACGATTGCCATTGCGAAAGGAAATTATTCCCGCAGGGTGGAAGTGGAAGGCGAAGACGAGGTGGCGGAACTGGGCGATGCAATCAACCATCTGAGCACGGAACTGAGCAATTATTTAGGCAAGCTGGCCCGTATGGAAAAAATACGCCGCGACTTTGTGGCTAATGTTTCCCATGAGCTTCGGACACCGATTACGATTATACGCGGTTATAATGACATTGTCAGCGACAGTCTGGCGGAAGACGATCCTAACAAACGGTATTGCGACCTGATCGGCAGCGAAACAAAACGGCTGGAACGTCTGGTGCGCGGTCTGCTGGATATCAGCCGGCTGCAGTCGGCCGATAAGCTGAAAGTTTCGGATACGCAGCCGCTTCCCCTGACAGAGATCATCCGGAATGTGGCAGAAAAACTGAAAGTGAAAGCAGAACCGAAGCAAATCACACTGAAACTGCAGCTGGAAGAAGATTTGGAGATAATGGGGAACGGCGACCAGATCGTTCAGCTTGTGTTACTGCTGGGCGACAATGCGATTAAGTATTCGCCCCGGGGCAGTTATGTCCGCTATGAGACAAAACAGCTGGCAAACGGTTCCATTGAGATGAGTGTGGTGGATAACGGTCCCGGGATTCCGGAAGAGGACCTGCCGTTTATTTTTGAACGTTTTTATAAAGTGGACAAGTCCCATGCCCAGAGTTCGTCTAAAGGAACGGGACTGGGACTGGCCATTGCCAAAGAGATCGTCCGTATGCATGGCGCGCATATTGAAGTCTTTTCACAAGTTAATGTAGGAACCCGGTTTGTTGTAACGTTTCCTGCTGAAGCGGTCATCCGTGAGGAAATCCAATCATGATAGCGGAAATAGTAAATCCCGACTATCGGTTTTCTTCCATTTCAAAAATTACGCCGGAATGGCTGCGCGTTCATAAGTACCGGGCTGTTTTGATGGACATCGATAATACGCTGGCAGCCCGTAACAGTTGGGCAGTACCGGAAAAACATATTGACTGGCTGCAGAAACTGCAGGAGCAGGATATCCGGATCGTACTGGCTTCCAATAACGGAGGAAAACGGATTTCGGCGATTGAAAAGCAACTGACAGAACACGGTCTTCACATCCCGCTGTTGCGATGGGCGGGGAAACCGTTTCCCCGGGCGTATGCCGGTGCCATCCGTCTGCTGGAAGAATCTGCTGCGAAAGAGGGCCGGGCAAAACTTGATTTGGCAAAGGACCCGGGCTGTATTCTGGCAGCCGGGGATCAGTTGTTCACGGATGTGCTGGGGGCTCACTGGTATAATTTGCCGGTTGCCTGGCTGCGTCCGCTCTCCCGCAATGATTTTATAGGAACAAAACTCTTACGGCTGTTGGAAAAATGTGTGTCGCGGTACCTGGATAAAAAAGGAATCCTTCCGGAAGAGGATTGCTGAAACGTGAATATTAATTGAAACAGAAAGCAGGTTTTAACATGAAAATTGCACTGGTCCAGATGGAAATCAAAGAACGAAACTGTGCCGGTAATACGGCCCATGGACTGATGCTTTTAGAGGAAGCGGCGCGGCAGAGCGATCTGGTTGTTTTGCCTGAGATCTGGACCACCGGATATTCGCTGGGACATCTGAAAGAAGAAGCGATCACCCTGGACAGTCCGCTGGTGGAAACCTTATGCGGCATTGCCAGAAAATATAACTGCTCCCTGCTGCCCGGTTCGCTGCCGATTCGGAAAAACGGTCGCATTTACAATATGATTCCTGCCATCAGCAAAAAGGGAGACTTGGTGTATGAATATGGCAAGGCGCATCTCTTCGGTATGTTTGAAGAGGAAAAATTCTTTGCACCGGGGGAATCTTTTAACGCATTTGATCTGGACGGAGTATGTTGCGGCGCAACCATCTGTTATGATTTACGGTTCCCGGAATTATACCGGTATCTGGCCCTTCAGGGCGCCCGGTTGATTGTCTGCCCGGCAGAATGGCCCACACGGAGGGGAGACGGGTTTGATTTGTTGTCCCGCGCCCGGGCTTTCGAAAATCATGTGTATGTGGCTGCAGTAAACTGCGTCGGTTCTTTTAAGGGCGATCCCTTTTACGGTCACTCCCGCATCATTGATCCCATGAATCATATTGTGGCGGAAGGCGGCGACAAAGAAGAAATCATCTATGCGGATATTGATTTGGATATGGTAACAAAGGTCCGGAAGAATTTGAATGCGCTGACCGATGTTCGTTTTAAAATTATGAAACCGGGTGAATGATCTATGACTATTAGTAAAAAACTTGCTGCACTTTCTCTGGCAGTTTCCCTCAGTCTGTTTTCTGTGACACCTGCCGTGATGGCGGCAAAGGCAGTGCCGAAGGATGTGAATTATCTGTTAGGCATGTATTACGGAAGCGGTTCTGTTTTCCTGTTGCGCGAAGACAAAGGAACGCTGCAGATTGTATATCCGTCAAGTTCTGAAGAAAAAAAGTTCAGTATGGCAAATATTTTCCCGCTGAAAAAAGTACGGTTTGATTCCTATACGCTGTATGAGGAAGGACCGCTTGTTACAATGGAAGCGCCGGTGCATTTTGAAAGGGATACAGACGGGAACGGGATTGCCTGCAAAATTGGGGGCAAGCGGTTTGCCCGGAACTTTTTCCCGGGTGAAGGAAACAAAGTTTTCCGGGTAGAAATTACCGGAGACTACCAGTCGCTGAAAGACGCGGCGCCCAGGGCCGACATGCCGGCAAAACTGCAGCAGGGAACGGCGGGAAAACTGGTTCGGATCCGATCCGTTATTCCGAATGTTAAGTTTGATCTGCGTTACGCAGGAAACAATAACATTTTCGGTGTTCCCCTGTATAATGCCGGGGAAGCGTTTGCGGAGGCAGAAACGGCCGCTGCGTTGAAAAAAGCATCGGATCTGCTTGCCGCGAAAGGGTACGGCCTTTTGGTGTGGGAAGCCTACCGACCCTGGTATGTTTCCAAACTGGCTGCGGATCTGCTGCCTAAAGATAAAAAAGGCATGATGCCTGCCCCTGATAAAGGGGAAGACCGCAACACCGGACGTGTGGTAGATGTCAGCCTGTATGATCTGGCAACCGGAGAGGCGGTACCCATGATCAGTGATTTTGATGAAGTGTCTGTCCGGCAGTTACCGGATTTTTCAGGCGGTACGGAACAGCAGCGCTTCTTGCGGGATATGCTGGTTTCTGTAATGACGGAATGCGGCTTTACCCAGGGGAAAGAAGAATGGTGGCATTTTACGTTGGGGGATACAAAAGGCTGGCAGCATTTAAATATTCCCTATGGGCAGATTATGTAATTTGTGCTACAATATGTGACGTATGTAATTTTAATTATTTTGCAGAGGAGAAACAGCGATGACAGTATATGATTGTGCTAATGAACTGGCAAGGGAGATGCGTGCGACACGTGAATTTGCCGTTTTGAAAGAAGCAAAAGAAAAATTATCGGTTGAACCGGATACCAAAGCGCTGGTCAACAAGTTCATGCAGCTGGGTCAGGAAGTGGAAATTGCCCGGTATCAGAAAAAGGAGATCCCGGCAGAAAAAGAAGCGCAGTTCAATGATATGATGCGTACCCTCAGTCTGAATCCGCTGGCGATGAATTACCTGAACGCGTTCCAGCGTTTTCAGTTAATGTTTCAGGACGTATCGAAGACCATTACGGATGTCGTGAAGGAAGTTGCTGAATAATATGCTGACACAGGAAACGGTTTCACGTTTAAAATCAGAAATTGCAGGACAGGTTCGGCTTGATGAATCTATGTCCCTTCACACATCGTTTCATATCGGAGGTCCTGCCGATGCATTGGTAGTTCCTGCAGATAGGGAAGATGTGCGAAAGGTGCTGCGTATTGCGCGGGAAGAAAAAACGCCGCTCACGGTTGTGGGCAACGGATCCAACCTTCTGGTGCGGGACAAAGGAATACGCGGTATCGTGCTGAAGCTTGGCAACGCACTGAAACACTGGGAACAAAATGACGGCAGGTTCGTTTTCGGCAGCGGCGTTTCGCTGGCCCAATGCTGCCGGATCATCGGGGACGCCGGCTACACGGGCATGGAATTTGCCGTCGGCATACCGGGAAGTCTCGGAGGCGCGGTCTATATGAATGCCGGCGCTTACGACGGGGAAATGAAGGACGCGGTGGTGTCCGTACAGGTTATGACACGGTCCGGGGACGTTAAAACCCTCTCCCGTGATGACCTGCAGTTTGCCTATCGTCATTCTGCTTTACAGGATTCCGATGTCATCGTTCTGGAAGCAGAGCTGCTGGTGAAACCGGGAGATAAAGCCGCGATTCAGGCGAAGATGGATGATTTCAGCCAGCGCCGTATCAGCAAACAACCGCTGGATGTTCCCAGCGCAGGCAGTACTTTCAAACGTCCGGAGGGCCGGTTTGTAGGACAGATGGTAGAAGAATCCGGATTAAAAGGGTTCCGGATCGGCGGTGCAGAAGTATCGGTAAAGCACGCCGGGTTTATTGTCAATGTGGATCACGCTACAGCATCTGACGTGCTGAAGCTGATTGAATACATCCAGAAGAAGATTTTGGAGAATTATAACGTACAGTTAATACCTGAAGTTTTGGTATTGGGAGAAGTATGACAAATATTTATGATTTAATCAATGATTTATATACGGATGATGAGGGGTGGAATACCGTACTGGAGTTCCGGTATGCAGATCAGTTTCTGCGGATGGAAGCGTTCCGGGGTGCAACAGACGACGAGTTAATGGATATCTGGCAGCAGGTAATGTATCTGATGATCTATTGCGGCAACACTTCCTACAGAATCGGCGACATGACCTGTGAGGATTTCATTTACTGTATCAGCTGGTGTCAGCGGAATATCGGCGATTTCGAGCTGGATTACGAAGGCGTGGATTTTTTCCTGTCGGTAATCCAGCGGCTGCTTACGTTTTTAAAACAGAAACGGGCCATCAGCAATGATACGGCGGCGGCTAAGTGCCGATTAAAACTGTTGGGGCCGGATGGCAGCCTGTTGCTCTTCCGGAAAGACGGATCCCTTCCGGAAGAATATGACAGATACAGGACAAACCAGGAACCTGATTTGGAAGCCAAGGTCTTCATGCAGTTAGGACAGAAGCTTAGCACGCTGTCTGACATGATGCAGAAATTTTTTGGCGAACCCCGTTTCAGTCTGGACAGACGGCGGGCCAGTTACGCTTATTTTGGGGTGGATGCGGAACCGGAATTTGATCCGGACAGACCGGAGCTTTTTGCAGCCTTTTGGGAATATTTTATTTTTGATTATCATTTGAGGGATACGGACGAAAGAGGCATTGACCACTTTTATGAGTATTACAGGAAACATCCTGATCCCAAATACGGCAAACGTAACAAAGCCCTGATCGAATTACTGGCGTCGATGCAGAAAATCCAGCTGATGGTTTTTACCATTGAAAAGGAGGAAACTGACGGGTGGTTCAGTTGCAGGGACTTCTTTACGGGAAGCATATCCGAATTGAGTCTGCCTGTGGATGAAACGGTGGATACCCGGGATCTTTTATGTATCGCCCATGTTTTTGAAGACGGTAACCTGATTACTGACTACCTGCGCAGCATCAAGATTGCGCCCTTAGGACTGAAAACACTTCATAACCGCCTGGCGAAATTTCTTGCTTATTACAGGGTTGCCAATCCTCTTGCGGACTGGGAGCAGTTCGTAAAAGACAACCCGGCGCTGGTGACGCATCTGGTTGCCTCTGCAGGGGCTACGGACATGCTTAGCAAACCGATGCACTTTCCTGCAAAGGAGTTGGATTATAAGCCGGCTGCCGTTAAAAAAGAAAATGCTGTCTGCCAGTTTCTCCTGCAATTTGGAAAACTGTTGCATTTGTCATGGCAGGACAGGAAAAACCTGTCGCAGATGTGGAGCGATTTTTATGCGCTGCGTCCCGTTTCCTGTTTCAGTGACCAGGATTTTATGATCTGGACCCTTGCAATACTTGATAATTATATGAAGATCACCAAAACATATCTGATGGATGTTGCGCCGTATGCAGAACAGGTGCATATTGACAGCAATCGTGTTGCGAAACGAAGCGAAATTATTCAGGATGTATTGCACCTGAAACCGTTCGATTCGCGATATATCAGTGAAGACGGTCTCATCAATATGGCTTTTTCGTAAGGAGGATGACCCATGTTATGTAAATTCTGTCAGCATGAGTTTGATGACAGTCTTACAGAATGTCCCTATTGCCACAAACAGGTTGACTTTGAACCGAAAAGCCTGACAAGGGAAGAGCGGGACAACTTCGTCGGAACAACCATAGAAATGGAAGGGAATCCCGGAGAAGAAGGTTATACAAAACGTGCTGAATATCAGGAAAAAGACAGTTATTATCAACAGGATGACGCGTACCAGCGGGCGGATAAATCCAATGAAGACAACAGCAATTCATCCGGATTTAAGGTGTATCGCATGGGCGGCGGACTGCTGACATGGATCATCTTTGCCCTGATCGTGCTGGGAATCATCTTTTTCATTCTTCCGGCATTTCTGTTTGTAGGTATTATCGGTGCGGTGGCTGCCACGATTATCCTCTTCGTGCTGCGATTGTTTCACTGATTGAGATTTTGTTGTTTTTATTATTTTATTATTTTTACTTGTCGGATGTTTGTCAGAATGGAGGTTTTTTATGAAGAATCGTTTTTGCGAAATGTTAGGGATCCGCTATCCGATTATCCAGGGCGGCATGGCCTGGAGCAGTGACGGAACACTTGCTGCTGCCGTATCCAATGCAGGCGGTGCCGGTATTATCGGTACAGGAGGCCGTACCACGGAGTGGGTAGAAGAAGAAATTAAAAAAGCGAAAAGCCTGACGGACAAGCCTTTTGGTGTAAACCTGATGCTGATGGCTCCGAATGTAAAAGAAATTGCAGATGTTGTCTGCAGGGAAAAGGTGGCATTTGTCACCACCGGCGCCGGCAGCCCGGTACCCTGGATCGAACCGATGCACAAAGCCGGGATCAAAGTGATTCCCGTAGTACCTAATGTAAAACTGGCAAAACGGATTGCAACTTCCGGAGCGGACGCAATGGTAATCGAAGGCATGGAGGGCGGCGGACATATCGGAACCCTGACCACGATGGCCTTGCTTTCCAATGTGCTTAAAGATAAGTATCCCATACCTGTACTTGCGGCAGGAGGTATTTCTGACGGACGCGCAATGGCTGCAGCCCTGCTGATGGGCGCAGACGGCGTGCAGATGGGCTCCCGCTTCCTTGTGACAACAGAATGCCCCATTCACGAGAAAACAAAAGAAATGATTGTGAAGGCAACCGACACGGACTGCGTGGTAACCGGTTATTCCAGAAATATGGGCGTACGGTGTCTGAAGAATGCTTTTACGCAGAAATATCTTGAAGCAGAAACAAGCGGCGCGCCCAAAGAGAAACTGATGGAACTGGGTACCGGGACTTCCCGTATGGGCATGAAGGAAGGCGACATCGAAAATGGCAGCGTCATGGTAGGCGAGAGCCTGAACGTGTTGAATGAAGTATTGCCCTGCAAAGATGTAATCGAAAAGATTATTGCAGACGCAAAAGCAACGCTGGCTAATGCGACTTCTATTGAATTGTAATTTGCCTCTGTCGAATTGTATTGTTTATTGAAGCTGGATCATATAGTAGCCTGGATATAATACAACAGGAATACGGATCATAATCTGCGGTTCCTATTTGCGGTTCTTAAATAAAAAACAGACCGGAGCATTCTCTCTGCAATGTACCGGCAATTCAAAGCATGAATTGCGGGAAAGAGAGGCTCCGGTCTTCTGTTTCAAATCAAAAAATACGCACTTTACTTTACAAACTCGTTTTGTGTGCTGCTGATCGGATCGCACGTATCAGGGCCGTACCTGAGGCTTAAACACCGGGGCGGCAGCCGGACTGTGGGAACGCGAACTGTTGTCAGATTTATTTTGAATTTTGGTTTCTTCGGTTGGAATCTGTTGGTTTGGCGCTGTTTTGGTTTCTTTGGTTGGGATATGTTGTTTTGGTGTCGGTTTTGTTTCTTCGGTTGGAATATGTTTTTTTGATTCCGTTTTTGTTTCAATTTGTTTGCTTCTATTCTCTTTGTGTTTATTCTCTTTCGGAAGCTTTACCTGCTTGTCGTCCGGGGTGATAACCTGGACCTTTGCATTCTTTCGGCCGAACTGCAGGGCTTTTTTATGGGATTCCATAAAAATATCTACATGCCGGTTGTATTTTGGATTCATTCGGTCCTGCACGACGTATTTATGGCCTTCATAAATGATGACGCTTCCCATCGGCACAAAATTAGCCGCACAGGTGTACCCTTCTTTGGCTCTGGCGCCGCTGGCAGTAGTCCGGGACCCGGTTTCGTGCGGAGTATAGGCAGACATGGAAACCGTTGTCCAGAAAATAGCGGCCAGGGATATCCCGCGATACAATGAATTCATAGATACCTCATTTCACAAACTCTGTGTTTTCGCCACAATTAAAATAACCGTTCCTGCACCAGCAGTTTTTCCTTCAAGGATTTATATTCCAACGAATAATACGTGGTCAGCTGCGCTTCCCGGTAATCGGTACCGAAGGCTCTTTTGCTTAAGCTAAGGATTGGCGGAGCCTGAATGCGTTTGGCAACCGCAAGCCCGGTAAACAATCCGTACCATCGCTCCAGATCCTTGCAAAAGGCAGCGTGGGTGTGAAAAATTTGAGAGAGGATACCCGCTCTGCAGCCTAAAAACGCTTCCAAATCGTGATGGATATAGTGCTTGAGGATTTCTGCAGGGGAGGACGTGTCCCAGTTTTCAACAAAAGCACGCAGCAGATAATCGTGATATTCGTAAACCAGCGGATCGCCGCCGTTTCCTACCGTCTGTTCCTGTGACAGTTCAGCACTGGGACGGATCGTGAAAATCTGTTCCGGAATTACGTTTCGTTTAAATACAGATTCATTAAGATATTTTCCCAGGGCATAGACCTGATGCTTCCATAAATCTCCCAGCGGGCAGAACAAGCCGATCAGGTCTCCGTAAAATGTGCCATAACCGACCGTAATTTCTGCTTTGTTGGCATTACAGCTGATACCACCCTTAAATGCAGCGGAAAAACCGGCCAAAATTCGGGAACCGCGATCACGGGCCTGGATGTTTTCGTACATGAGGCCGGTCAGTTCCACCTTAAAATCGCGGTTGGTTGTGTAATTATGGATCGGCGTGTACAACTGTTCAACCGTGTGTGAAACACTTTCATTAATAGGGGTAATGGTGTAGCAGCAGCCAAGATTTTCTGCCAGATTCTGCGCCAGATTCTTGGTCAGTTCGGAATTATAACGGCTGGGCATGTTTACAAGCAATACCTGATGCGGTCCCAGAATATCGGTAAACAGGGCGGCAGTAACAGCAGAATCAATGCCGCCGGAAGCACCCAGTACCATACGTTTGATTCCGGTTTGTTGAAGAAAACGCGATGTTCCGTAACGAATGGTTTTATATAAGATTTCCGCGTCGTCGTCTTCTGTGGTGATCAGTTCATCCTGTGCTGCATAAGCCCGTATTTTATCGTGTTCCTTGTCCCAGGAAAATGTCAGCAGTTTTTCTTCAAACATGGGCGCTGCCGCCTTGACCATGCCATCGGGTCCGTAAACGCAGCTTTGTCCGTCAAAGGTGTAAATGTTTTTGCCGGTGTTCTGGATTCCGGTGTGATTGCAGTACACCACCGGCAGCTGCAGTTCTTTTGCCTGCTTGCTGAATCGTAAATGCCGCTGGCTGTTTTTTCCAAGGGTAAAGGTTGAGCTGGAAAGATTGCATATAATCTCGGCGCCGCTCTTTTTCAGCATGGAAGGAACATTGTCAGTACCGTTGTCTGTCAAGCCGTCCTCGCAAAGGAGCAGCCCCAGCTTGTATTCTT
The DNA here is from genome assembly GCA_017443005.1 of Acidaminococcaceae bacterium. Lineage (GTDB taxonomy): Bacteria > Bacillota > Negativicutes > Acidaminococcales > Acidaminococcaceae > Succiniclasticum. Next base: position 12,352 of record JAFSPK010000119.1, on the reverse strand, counting down.
TGCCCTGCACAGTCACCGCTACGGAACCCCAGCCGTTTTTCAGAGAAGTACGTTTATCTTTCAGCAGCCGTTCCTGTCCGGAAAAATATCGGGGAGTATCGCACTGGTGGCAAGCGGGAAGAACGGTTTTAGCTACAAAGTCCAAACCCGGTGCGGCAGAAATCAGAGTTCCGTTTTGCGCGGTAAAGGCTGCATCATATTTGCGTACAAGTCCGTCTTTGTTTTTGCGTTTCCAGTCGATGGCTACATTGCCGAAAATGACAATAATATCCTGCGCTGCTTCGATTATCTCCTGCCCGTAAGTCTCACAGTCTTTCAGAAAATCGGTCTGTTCCCACAAATCACCGATCATGGAACCGGGAACAGCCAGTTCGGGAAACAGAAGGATATCAACCTTATCATTTTTCGCCAGACCAATCAACTCCAACATTTTTTTAGTATTCAAGTCCGGACGTCCGGCGATAATTTCCATTTGTCCGCAGGCAATTTTTAACGCCATTTTCCGCGCCTCTTTCTGTAAAATATATAAGCGATACAATTCCAATTATTATATGTAATTGTAACAGGAAAAACCGGTTTTGAAAAATAAAAATAAAGTAATTTTAAGGAAATGTGCTAACAGATTTTATAAAATTTGTTGTTTTCTCAGTTAATTATAACAGAGATATTTGCGTTTTTCCACATTTTAGTTTACTATATATAAACGCAGGAGGATTTATTTGTGAAAAAAATAAAGAAAACAAATGCAGCCCGTATCCTGGATGATTTAAAGATTCAGTACGAATTAAAAACATATCCTGTAGATGAAGAACATCTGGACGCCGTTCATGTGGCAAAGGAAGTTGGCATGCCGCCGGAACAGGTGTTTAAAACGCTGTGTGTACGCGGCGACAAAACAGGCGTACTGTTTGCTGTAATTCCGGGAAACGGGGAACTGGACTTAAAAGCACTTGCCAGAGCCAGCGGGAACAAGAGCTGTGAAATGGTCCATCTGAAAGAAGTTTTGCCCCTGACCGGCTATATCCGGGGCGGCTGTTCGCCTCTGGGAGCAAAGAAAGAATATCCGGTCTTTATGGATGAAACCTGCCGGATGTTTGACCGAATTGCCATCAGCGCAGGTATGCGCGGTATGCAGATTCTGGCCGGTCCCGAAGATCTGGTCAGGGCGACCCGTGCCACAGTAGTTTTGCTGACAATGTAAAGGAGAAGAAAAAATGTTATTTGTGAGTACAAGAGGGCAGACTGGAAAGGTTTCTGCTGCCCACGCAATTAAAGAAGGCCTGGCCGGCGACGGCGGATTGTTTGTGCCTCAGTCTTTTCCGTACTTTTCCCTGGAAACGATTCTGGGTATGCATGCATTGCCCTACGAACAGTTCGCCGCCAAAATACTGAGTTATTTTCTTACGGACTACACGGCAGACGAGCTGACAGAGTGTGCTGCGGCAGCCTATGCTGCCGGGAAGTTCGGGCCTGATCCCGCACCGCTCCGTAAGGTTGGGGAACGCACGGATGTACTGGAATTATGGCATGGTCCCACCATGGCATTTAAGGATATTGCATTACAGATTCTGCCGCATCTTATGACAAAAGCCCAGGAAAAAACCGGCTCCGACACAAGAATCGTCATCCTGGCCGCTACGTCCGGAGATACCGGAAAAGCTGCATTAGAAGGTTTTGAAGATGTACCGGGCACGGAGATCATTGTCTTTTATCCGGAAAACGGCGTAAGTCCTGTACAGAAATTACAGATGGTGACACAGCCGGGAAAAAACACGAAAGTGTTCGGTATCCGCGGCAACTTTGATGATGCGCAGCGGGGCGTAAAAGATATTTTCAGTGATGAGTCGCTGGAAAATGAACTGAAAGACTGCGGCTGGGTATTTTCTTCGGCGAACTCCATCAACTGGGGAAGACTGGCTCCGCAGATTACCTATTATTTTAAAGCGTATGCGGACGCGGTTGCCAGTGAACGCATTAAACCGGGTGAACGAATTATTTTTGCTGTTCCCACCGGGAACTTCGGCGATATACTGGCAGGCTATTACGCGAAGAAAATGGGACTGCCGGTAAAACAGTTTATTTGTGCATCTAACTCGAATAATGTGCTTACGGATTTTGTCAACACCGGCGTTTATGACAAGAACCGCGTACTGAATAAAACCGTTTCGCCTTCCATGGATATTTTAGTTTCCAGTAATCTGGAACGCCTGTTGTTTGATTTGACGGAAAACGATGCTGCGCAGGTTGCAGCCTGGATGAAGCAGTTAAATACCGTTGGGAAATACCAGGTTTCCAAAGATGTGGCGGAGCAGGTGCGTGAACTGTTTTTTGCTGCCTGGATCGACGAACAGGAAACGGTTGACGCTATAGGGCGGGTCCACAATGATTTTGAGTATTTGATTGACCCGCATACGGCTGTGGCCTGGCGGGCTGCTGAAAAATACCGTCTGCTGAGCGGAGATGACAGCTATATTGTTGTGCTGTCTACTGCCAGTCCCTTTAAATTCTGCAAAACGGTTCTGGAAGGCATCGGCAAGGCGGACGGATTAAATGAAAACGATCCGTTTGAAGCAGCGCACCGGCTTGCGGAAGAAACAGAAAGTACGGTGCCTGCACAGGTTACTGCCCTTGAATCGATGCCCATCCTGCACAAAGACGTTATTGCAGCGGAAGAGATGGCACAGTACATTAAAAAGACGCTGGAAATCATAAAATAAAATATTTTGATATGTTATTAAAAAAGTCTTGCCTGATGGCAGCGACTGTGCTATAATACTTCAAGTGTTTCAATACACACGCAGTCGGATGGGTACTGTCCGCGCAAGCGGTGAGCCCGAATACAAAGAAGGCTGCGGAGGAAAAAACAGGAGGAAAAAAACATGAGCACAATTATTTCCATGAAACAGCTGCTGGAAGCCGGCGTACATTTCGGTCATCAGACCCGCCGCTGGAATCCCAAAATGGCGAAGTACATCTTCACCGAACGTAACGGTATCTACATCATTGATCTGCAGAAGACCGTTAAAAAAGTTGACGAAGCGTACAACTTCATTCGTGAGACTGCGCAGAACGGCGGCAACATTCTGTTCGTCGGCACCAAAAAGCAGGCGCAGGAAGCCATGCGTGAAGAAGCGATCCGTTGCAACCAGTACTATGTAAATGAACGCTGGCTGGGCGGCATGATGACCAACTTCAAAACCATTCAGAAGCGCGTAGCCCGTCTGCGTCAGCTGGAAAAGATGGAAGAAGACGGAACCTTCGACGTACTGCCGAAAAAAGAAGTGCTGGGTTTGCGTCATGAAATGGAAAAGCTGAACAAGAACCTGGGCGGTATCAAAGAGATGAAAAAACTGCCGGCAGCCCTGTTCGTAGTCGATCCCCGCAAAGAACACATTGCTGTTCTGGAAGCCCGCAAGCTGAATATTCCTATCGTAGCAACGGTTGATACCAACTGCGATCCGGATGAAGTGGATTATGTAATTCCGGCAAACGATGACGCAATCCGCGCCGTACGTTTACTGGCCAGCAAGATGGCTGATGCTGTCCTGGAAGGACGCCAGGGCCAGCAGACCGCTGAAGCTGCAGAAGCACCTGCTGAAGAAGCTGCTGCTGACGCAGAATAATTTTCAACTGGTTTTCGGTTCCGGGAACCTTTAGTGTAATGATTTCGAAGGGAACCCGTTGCGGTTCCCTTTATTTATAACCGGTAAATACTATATTGTTTTTAAATACAGGAGGATGAAACTATGGCACAGATTACTGCTGCAATTGTAAAAGAACTGCGTGAACGCACCGGCGCAGGTATGATGGACTGCAAAAAGGCACTGGTAGCTACGGAAGGCGATATGGAAAAAGCAATTGACTTCCTGCGTGAAAAGGGTCTTTCCCAGGCTGCTAAAAAGGCCGGTCGTGTTGCCGCAGAAGGCGCTGTAGTAGCATATGTTACCGAAGACGGCAAAACCGGCGCAATCGTAGAAGTTAACTGCGAAACCGACTTTGTAGGCAAAAATGAAAACTTCCAGGCTCTGGCAAAATCCATTGCTGAACTTATTGTAAAAACCAATCCGGCTGATGTTGATGCGCTGCTGGCTTCCGAAATGGACGGCAAGACCGTTAAAGATGTTGTTACCGAAGCCATTGCCAAGATCGGCGAAAACATTTCCGTTCGTCGTTTTGTCCGCTACGAAAGCGCAGAAGGCAAAGTGTACAGCTATATCCATGGCGGCGGCAAGATTGGTGTTCTTGTTGATATGAAAGGTGGCGACGCGGAACTGGGCAAGGATATTGCCATGCAGGTTGCCGCAGCCAATCCCCAGTTCTTAAACCGTAATGAAGTTCCCGATTCCGAACTGGAACATGAAAAAGATATTCTGACCGAACAGGCCCGCAACGAGGGTAAACCGGAAAACATTATCGCCAAGATGGTTATGGGACGCATCAATAAATACTACAAGGAAGTTTGCCTGGTAGACCAGGAATTTATCCGCGACGGCGACCTGACCATCAGCAAGCTGCTGAAATCCAAGAATGCGGATGTTGCCCGTTTTGCCCGCTTCCAGTTAGGCGAAGGCATTGAAAAGAAACAGGAAAACTTCGCAGATGAAGTTGCTGCTTTCATTAAAAAATAATCAGTTTATCATTAAAGACTGCAAATTTTTTGCAGTCTTTTTTTGTGACCGGCTGCAAAAAATTCAGGATGGGAAAAAGAGGAAAAACATAATCCAAAAATAATGTTAGCAAATTTTCACAATTTCTGAGGTATTTGTTGTGTTCTGCTATTTTTCTAAAACGCAAGATGTGGTATAATAATATGAAATTATCAGCAAGTATCATCTTTCCGAATTTAGTTCGTATATGACAAAAAAGGAAATAGGAGGGTGTCGGCGTGGCGAATGAATTGAAATACAAACGTATCGTATTAAAGTTAAGCGGGGAAGCACTTGCGGGAGAAAAGGGCTTCGGAATTGACCCGAATGTTGTAAACTCCATTGCAAGGCAAATCAAGGAAGTGTTGGACTACGGACTGGAAATCGCAGTAGTAAACGGCGGCGGCAATATCTGGCGCGGCCTGTCCGGTGCTAATAAAGGTATGGACCGTGCTACAGCAGATTATATGGGAATGCTGGCTACGGTAATTAATTCGCTGGCGCTGCAGGATGCACTGGAGCAGATCGGCGTACCGACACGGGTGCAGACGGCCATTGAAATGCGTCAGATTGCGGAGCCGTATATTCGTCGCAGGGCCGTTCGTCATTTGGAAAAGGAACGGGTGGTTATTTTTGCGGCCGGTACCGGAAATCCTTACTTTTCTACAGATACAACAGCGGCGCTGCGGGCTGCTGAAATTGAAGCAGATGCCATCCTGATGGGAAAGAATGGGGTAGACGGTGTATACGATGCAGACCCCGCCACCCATCCGGAAGCCAAGAAGTTTGATTATCTTGATTATATTGATGTTATCAACAAACATTTAAGCGTGATGGATACAACGGCGATCAGCCTGTGTATGGATAATAAGATTCCGATTATAGTTTTTAATATCGAAAAACAGGGTAATATCCTGAAAGCCGCACTGGGAACAGTCACCGGCACAACGGTAGGAGGTAAATGATTATGGCGACAATTGAGGAACTTTTAACAAACAACGAAGAAAAAATGAAGAAAACAATTTCTTTTCTTCGAGAAGATCTGGCGGGTCTCCGGGCTGGAAGAGCAACTCCGGCACTGCTGAATAAAATTACGGTGGATTATTACGGAACTCCGACTCCGATTAATCAGGTTGCCAATATTGGCGTACCTGAACCCCGCATGATCGTAATCACTCCCTGGGAGAAGACCATGATCAAAGCCATATCCAAGGCAATTATGACATCGGACCTGGGGCTGAATCCCAACACTGACGGGTCTGTCATTCGGTTAAATCTGCCTCAGCTGACAGAAGAACGCAGAAAAGAACTGGTAAAAACTGCCAATAAACGTACAGAAGAAGCTCGCGTAAGTATTCGCAATATGCGCCGCGATATTATTGAAGGCATCAAAAAGGCTGAAAAGGCGAAACAGATTACGGAAGACGATTCGAAAGACGGTCAGGACAAGGCGCAGAAGCTGACGGATAAAATGATGAAAGAAATCGACAAAGTAATCGAAGCAAAAGAAAAAGAAATTATGGAAGTGTAACCGATGCCGGATGTTGTAGCCCTGCCTCTGCATGAAGCAGAAAAACTGTTGTCGGCGTCTGGCTGGGAATATCAGGTTGTACGTATTTCTTCCGCTTACCGGCATGATACTATAGAGAATTGCCTTATGGAAGAATATGTTGTCAGACAGCAGGAGCTGGCTGATCATAAAATACTTTTGAGTACTATTATGAAGAGGAGAAAGGAGGTGCTCGAGTATGGCTTACAAAATTGATACTGACGCTTGCGTAGGCTGCGGCACTTGTGCCAGCACTTGCCCCGTTGGCGCACCGAAAGAAGACGGTGAAGGCAAATACCAGATCACTGCCGACGAATGTGTAGAATGCGGCGCATGCGCAGCAAACTGCCCGGTTGGCGCTATTTCTCAGGAATAATTTCTTGAAAAAACTCCCCTTCTGTTCCGACAGGAGGGGAGGCACATTTTTCTTTACGTACAAGGATGTTATTTTATGTTTAATTCTTTGTTTTTAAAACCTGTCCGCTCCATGCCTGCCAAAGTCACCATGAATGTTGACGGTCTGGATATGGATAATATTCCCCGGCATATCGCAATTATCATGGACGGTAACGGACGCTGGGCCAAAGCCCGGGGAAAGATTCGTACACAGGGCCATAAAGTGGGTGCGGAGACACTTAAAACGATTGTACGGGCTGCAGACACTTTGGGTATTAAGGCGATTACAGCGTATGCCTTTTCTACTGAAAACTGGAAACGTCCTGTAACGGAAGTTCATTTTATTATGGAACTGTTAAGCCGGTATCTTTCTTCTGAAATTGAAGAATTTAAGGAAAACAATGTTCAGGTGCGGTTCATGGGCTCAAGACAGGGACTTCCTGAGGTTGTAAAAAATAAGATGGACCATGCCATCGAAGAAACAAAAAATGATACTGGTATTATTTTAAATCTGGCAATTAATTACGGAGGACAGGCGGAAATCTTGCATGCGGTCAGATCCATTGCACAGCAGGTTGCGGATGGTTCCCTGAAGATTGAAGACATTGATGCTTCCGTATTTGAAAATAATTTATATTCCAAAGGACTTCCGTCACCGGATTTATTGATCCGAACAGGCGGGGACCTGCGGGTCAGCAACTTTTTATTATGGCAGATTGCCTATTCGGAAATTTGGACGACCCAGGTTTTCTGGCCTGATTTTACCCCGGATATGCTGGTAGAAGCCATTAAAGTATATCAGAAACGGGAGCGCCGGTTTGGCGGGCTTGTCCAAAAATAACACAAAGGTTGGATTATTTTGTTAAAACGTATTGTAACGGCAATAGTCGGGATTCCGATTGCTGTTTTTCTGGTAACCAAGGGCGGATTGTTTTTTGCTGCCGCTGTTTTTATTTTGGCTGCGGCTGCCTGGAGAGAATATGCCAGGATGGCCGGATCCAAAGATGTTCATACGTATAAGCTTACATCCTTGCTTCCGACTATGCTGCTTGTTGCTGCAGCGGGAGCTGGCAAAACGGAATACTTTTTACCGGTTTTGACATTTGCGGTCTTAGGCATTTTGATTGAAGGGCTCTGGCGGCATTGCAACTGCGGCGAAACGAACTGGCCCCTGCACGTATCCAATTCGCTGATGGCCTTAGTATATGTAGGGTTATTGTTTGCACATATTCCGCTCATGCGGGATTATTCCGCAAACGGTTTCCGGTTTTTGGGATTTGTTTTTTCCCAGGGAGAACTGGCTTTGTGGATGGTACTGTTAGGTACCTGGGCCAGCGATACCTTCGCGTATTTTTTTGGCATGGCTCTGGGCAAACACCGGTTTTGTTCCGTGAGTCCCAAAAAATCCATGGAAGGCGCAGCGGCAGGCTTTGTCTTTTCTATTGGGGTAACCGCGGGAATTGCATATCACGGCTTACATACGGGTCTGGTTTCTGCGCTGATACTGGGATTGACAGTAGCGTTTTTTGCCCCGGTAGGAGATTTGATTGAATCCATACTGAAGCGTTCCTTCGAGATTAAGGATTCCGGTAATTTTTTCCCAGGCCACGGCGGCGTGTTAGACCGTTTCGACAGTCTGCTTTTTGCAGTACCGGCCGTCTATTATGTAATGAAATTCATGGGGATTTAGGGAGACGAATGAAGCAGTGTTTCCTTAGATTATCAGAATCGCTATATACGCTGTTTATGGCCCTGCTTTTGCAGGTGAATAATCAGCGAAACAGGAGTTCATAATGAAAAATATTTCTGTGCTTGGAAGTACAGGTTCCATTGGCCGACAAACGCTGGAAGTAGCAGCTGCCAATCCGGAACAACTGAAGATTCGTGCTTTGGCGGCTCACCGGAATGTTGACCTGATGCTGCAGCAGATTGAACTGTATCATCCGGATCTGGCTGTATTGACAGATAAAAAAGCCGCTGACAAACTGCAGAAACAATATCATGGGAAAACCGAAATTTTAAGCGGACAGGAAGGTTTGCTTGCTGCCGCAACGTATGAAAAAGTTGATACCGTACTGGGCGCTATGGTTGGATATGCAGGATTGCGTCCGACACTGGCGGCCATTAATGCAGGTAAGGATATAGCCCTTGCGAATAAGGAGACCCTGGTAGCTGCCGGTCATATTGTAATGGAGGCGGTAAAGGAGAATCACGTGAACCTGCTGCCTGTAGACAGCGAACACAGTGCCATATTCCAGTCCCTTCGCGGAGGGTATCATCCGTGTCTGACATTTACAGAAACGGAAAACAGGTCCAGTGAAGTAAAAAAACTGATTTTAACTGCGTCCGGCGGACCGTTCCGGGGAAAAACAAAAGACGAACTGAAACAGGTTTCGCTTGCGCAGTGCCTGAAGCATCCCAACTGGAGCATGGGGAAAAAGGTTACCATCGACAGCTCTACATTGGCCAATAAAGGATTGGAAGTAATGGAAGCCCACTGGCTGTTCAATATGCCCTATGAAAAGATTGAAGTCGTGATCCATCCGCAGAGCATTGTCCATTCCCTGGTAGAGTTTAATGACGGCGCCGTGATTGCCCAGCTGGGCATTCCCGATATGAAGCTCCCGATTCAATACGCGCTTTCCTATCCGCAACGATATGATTGCAGCTTTGGCCAGCTTGATTTGATAAAATGCGGTACCCTGACCTTTGAAGCCCCCGACAGGGAAGCGTTTCCGTCCCTGCAGATTGCGATCGAATGCGGCAAAGCGGGCGGCAGTCTGCCTTGCGCGTTTAATGCGGCGAATGAAGAGTGCGTAACTGCGTTTTTGGACGGAAAAATTGCATACCTGGATATACCGGATATTGTAAGACGTGTAGTTAATTCCCATATTCCGATTCCGCATCCCTGTCTGGATGAAATTGAAGAGACTGATCAAAATGTGCGTTTAATGACAAGGATTTTGATTCAGCATCAGTAGGATACTCTTTGCCCGGGTGGATTTTATAAGGTTACGGATGACTGAGATAATGACAGCGTGAGAATACGATGCTGACTGAATTTTCAGCAGCCGGGAATACGTAACAGGTTTTTATAAATAAGGAGATTTGCTTTTGTTAACGATATTGGCTTGTATTTTTGTATTTGGCGTTTTAGTTACGATTCATGAATTCGGGCATTTCATTACTGCCAAATTAACAGGGATGAAGGTGGAAGAATTCTCTATCGGATTCGGACCTAACATTTATCAGCAGCAGGAGGGCGAAACCCTGTACTCGCTTCGCATGCTCCCGTTAGGCGGTTATAATAAAATAGCAGGCATGGATCCGGACGATCCGGACGATCCGGAGCGTGGCTTTAATGCTAAACCCGTTACGTCACGGATGCTGGTGATTTTGGCCGGCTCCCTGATGAATATACTTTTGCCGGTAGTGATCTTTTTCGGTCTCTTTCTCGCCTTTGGGATGGATGTGCCGGAGAATAAACCGGTATTAGGGCAAATTATTGAAGGGTACCCGGCGGAACAAAGCGGTTTGAAAGAAGGGGACCGGATCCTGTCTATTAACGGAAAACCGGTTCATGAATGGCTGGATATACGGAAGAATATAGCGGATTCCGGAATGCAGCCCATCCCATTTGAAATTCAAAGGGATACGGAAAAGCTGACAATCACCGTTACGCCCGGAGTGAATCCGGAAACAGGGAAACCGTTTATCGGTGTGGTATCTTCGCTGAAGAACGTCCGGCTTACTCCTGTCCAGGCTGCTGTTGCTTCTGTTTCTGCCACAAAAAATATTATTAAGAATATGTATGCCTCGTTGTACCATATGGTGACAGGAAAAACCAAAGCGGAGTTTTCCGGACCGGTGGGAGTGGCAAAGATGGCCGGCGAAGTGGCCCATAAAGGTTTTGACAGGCTTATGCAGTTTACGGCTATGCTGAGTCTGAATCTGGCCATCATCAACCTGTTGCCACTGCCTGCGCTGGATGGCGGTCATTTTCTGATTCTGCTGATTGAAGCAGTGACCGGGCATAAGCTTGGGAAAACAGCCATGCAGAATATCCAGAAAGTCGGTGTGGCGATGATCCTGGCTCTTACCATTTTTGCAACGTTTAAAGATCTGACGCGGTGATAAACCGTAAAACTTATTTGGAAGGTGACCCATGAAACGTAGAACTACCCGGCAAATTTATGTCGGACCAGTTGCGATTGGCGGAGATGCTCCTGTCGCCGTCCAATCTATGACTAATACCAAAACCCAGGATGCCAAGGCTACGCTGGAACAGATTCATAAACTGGCAGATGCCGGCTGTGATATAATACGCTGCGCGGTACCGGATATGGATGCTGCCCTGGCGTTAAAAGAAATTGTGCAAGGCAGCCCCATACCCGTCATCGCCGATATCCATTTTGATTACCGGCTTGCCCTGCAGGCCATTGAATCCGGGGTACACGGACTCCGGCTGAATCCCGGTAATATCGGCGGAACCGAAAAGGTTAAAGCGGTAGTAGAAGCTGCCAAACCGAAAAACATTCCGATTCGTATCGGTGTAAATGCCGGTTCTCTGCCGAAAGACTTATTGGAAACATACGGTCATCCCACGGCAGAAGCTTTAGTGGAAGCAGCCTGGAGACATATCCGTATTCTGGAAGAGATGGATTACCGCAATATAAAGATATCCCTGAAATGTCATGATGTTCCTCTTACGCTGGCGGCTTACAGACTGCTGGCCTCCCAGTGTGATTATCCCTTGCATGTGGGGATCACGGAAGCCGGTACCGTGAATTCCGGAATTATTAAATCTGCAGTAGGAATCGGCACGTTACTCGCAGAAGGTATTGGCGATACAATCAGAGTTTCACTGACCGGCGATCCGGTAAATGAGGTGAAGGTTGGTTTTGAAATATTAAAATCCTTAGGCCTGCGTTCATATGGCCCGACACTGATCAGTTGCCCGACCTGCGGACGTACCAGCATTGATTTGGAAAAACTGGCAGCTACTGTAGAAGCAAGGCTGGCTGATATTAAGGAACCCATCAGCGTCGCTGTCATGGGCTGCATCGTAAACGGTCCCGGCGAGGCCAGGGAAGCCGATGTGGGCATCGCCGGCGGCAAAGGGGAAGGCCTTGTCTTCCGTAAAGGACAGGTTATCAAAAAAGTTCCGGAAGCTTGCCTTGTGAATGAATTGTTCGATGAAATTGATAAAATTTTAGTTGAAAGGGAGAATCAATAAATGTTAGTCAGCAAATTATACGCACCTACCTTACGTGAAGTTCCGGCAGAAGCAGAAATTCCCAGCCATAAACTGATGCTGCGGGCCGGTTATATGAGAAAATCCGCTACCGGCATGTATTCCTATCTGCCGCTGGCACAGCGTGTCCTGCAAAAAATTGAAACGATTATCCGGGAAGAACTGAATGCCATTGACTCCCAGGAAATCCTGATGCCGATCGTACAGCCTGCTGAAATCTGGCAGCAGAGCGGACGCTGGGACGTATACGGGGCGGAAATGTGGCGTCTGAAAGACCGGCACGGACACGATTACTGTCTGGGACCTACCCATGAAGAAATGATCACGACGCTGGCTCATATGGACGTGAATTCATATCGGCAGCTGCCTCTCTCCCTGTATCAGATCCAGGATAAATTCCGTGACGAACGCCGTCCCCGTTTTGGTCTGATGCGCAGCCGTGAATTTATCATGAAAGACGCCTACACCTTTGACAAAGATGAAGAAGGACTGAATAAATCGTATCAG
>JAFSPK010000118.1:0-6638 GCA_017443005.1 Acidaminococcaceae bacterium | reverse complement strand
TTGGACGCAAAATATAAAGAAGCAGTAACGAAGGCGCCGGTGAAAACGGTTCTCTTCGGCGATCGGTTCCCGTTCCGTTATCTTACAGACGATTACGGCTTACAATATTACGCGGCATTCAACGGCTGTTCGGCGGAAACGGAAGCCAGCTTTGCAACCGTAGCTTTTCTGGCGAAGAAGATGGATGAGCTGAAACTGCCTGCGGTCCTTACCATTGAGGGCCGGCAGCATAAGTTGGCGCAGACCATTGTGGAAAACACGAAGGCAAAGAATCAGAAAGTGCTGACGCTGAACTCCATGCAGTCTGTAACTGAAGAGGAAATCAAAAAGGGCATTACGTATCTTGCGGTCATGGAACAGAATCTGAACGTGTTTAAGGAAGCGCTGCAGGCGAAATGAATAAATAGTTGGGAATAGATTATGGAAGTTCAAATCACTTGTGATAATTTAAAATTAGGATATGGCGCCGGCGTTCTGGTGGACGGGTTGTCGTTTACCGTAGAAAAAGGGGATTACCTTTGTATCGTAGGCGAGAACGGCGCAGGCAAAAGTACGCTGCTGCGCACGCTGTTGGGATTGCAGAAACCACTGGCCGGCAAGATTACATTTGGCGGCGGTCTCCAACAAAACGAAATCGGGTACCTGCCCCAGCAGACTTTTGTGCAGAGGGATTTTCCCGCTTCCGTGTGGGAAGTGGTCCTTTCGGGCTGTCAGGGGCGATGCGGCCTGCGTCCCTTTTACAACCGTGAGGAAAAACAGATTGCGAAAAATGCCATGGAACAGCTGGAAATTATACCGCTGGCCCGGACCTGCTACCGGGATCTTTCCGGCGGGCAGCAGCAGCGGGTATTGCTGGCCCGGGCCCTGTGCGCTTCGGATAAAATGCTGGTGCTGGACGAGCCGGTTTCGGGGCTGGATCCCAAGATGGCGGAAACCATGTACCGGCTGGTGGAGCGCATCAACCGGGAAATTGGAATTACCGTTATCATGATTTCTCATGATATACTGGAGGCAATCCCCTATGCCACGCATATCCTGCATATGGGCAGGGAATACTTCTTCGGCACGGTGGACGAATACCGCCGGTCACGTTTTGGAAATGCGTTTTTGCAGCCGGAATGAGAAAGGTTTAAGTCTATGAGTGCAATTACAGATAAACTGTTCCTGTATTTTCAATATCCCTTTGTGGTCAACGCCCTGATTGTGGGGGTGTTGATTGCCCTGTGTTCCTCCATGCTGGGCGTGACGCTGGTGCTGAAACGCTATTCTTTTATCGGGGATGGTCTGTCCCACGTGGCTTTCGGCGCCATGGCAGTGGCAGCGGTGGCGGGTTTTACCGATGACATGCCCTTTATCCTGTTGGTCACGGTGGCCTTTGCCGTCTTGCTGTTGCGCACGGGACAGAACGCGAAGATCAAAGGGGACGCAGCCATTGCCATGATTTCCGTGGGAGCGCTGGCTGTGGGATATCTTCTGATGAATGTATTCTCTTCCTCTGCCAATGTTTCCGGCGACGTCTGTACCACCCTGTTCGGTTCCACTTCCATTTTAACGCTGACGAAGATGCAGGTAGGGATGTGCGGCGTGCTGTCTGCGGTGGTAATCGGCGTGTTTGTTCTGTTCTACAACAAGATTTTTGCGGTAACATTTGACGAAGCCTTTGCCAGGGCGGCGGGTACGCCGGTGGGAACCTATAACCTGCTGCTGGCGGTACTGATCGCGGTGATTATCGTGCTGGCCATGAACCTGGTGGGTTCGCTGTTAATTTCGGCGCTGGTCATCTTTCCGGCCCTGTCGGCCATGCGCGTTTTTAACAGTTTTAAATCGGTGATCCTCTGCTCGGCCGTTTTTTCTGTGATCTGTTCCTTTGTGGGCATCGTTTTGTCCATACTGGCAGGTACGCCGGTGGGCGCGACTGTTGTTATGATCGACATGCTGGCGTTTGGTGCGTTTTACGTGATAGGATCTTTAAAAAACGGCGGGCATTAAAAACGTGTGGGAAACTTATACGGCATATTTCAGCAGTTGAGAGGCTTTTCAGGAGGTGCGGACATGAAAGATAAAACGGCACAGTTCTTTACTGCAATGCTTATCTGGTCTTTGCTGCTCCTGTTAGCGAGTGGTTGCGGAGGAAGCAGCAATGATAAAAAGGCGGGCAGTTTTATTCCGTCTAAACAAAACAGCGTGGATGCGGTGCTGCAGCAGAAAAAGGCGGAAGCAGACCGCCAAAATGGAAATGTGAATGCCGGAAAAGAAACGGCGGATAAACAAAAAGATGCAAGCGATAAAACAGGCAGAGAGGATCCCGGCATACAGAATAAACAGGGCGCTGATGGGCCAGTCACCGCCCAAAAGATGAAGGAACTGGAAGGGAAAACTCCCCGGCATGACGTGTATGATTTGCATCCCACTTATAAGAAGGTGGATTACGATTTCAGCCGGATGGATAAAACCATGATGTACACCCAGATTTACAACATGCTGAAGGAACCGGATAAATATAAAGGAAAAGTCGTCCGCATGCAGGGGACCTTCGGCCATTATTATGACGAAAAAACGGGAAAACATTATTTCGGCTGTGTGGTTATGGATGCGACGGCCTGCTGTTCTACCGGTATGGAATTTTCCCGGAAGGGGAAGCACAAGTATCCGGAAAATTACCCGAAACCGGATGAGCCGATCATCGTGACCGGCACATTTTCTTCCTACAAAGAGGGGAAAGAACTATTCTGCGAGCTGGCGGATGCGGAAATGGAAAAATTGTGAGTGTGTGAGGACCGATTTTAATAAGAGTATTTTGGAATGAGCGTTTACAGAGTAAGAATTTGCAGGAAACAGTATTACTTTTTTATGAAAATATGGTAAAATAATAGTACAGTAACATGAGCATAAGTTCCTGTACTACTATTGTAAAGGGGGAAGTATTGTGAAGAAATTTTTGATGGTTGTGATGGCCATGCTGCTGTCCCTGTCTGTGGTGGCAGGCTGCGGCGGCGGAGACAAAAAAGCTGAGCTGATCAAAGGACTGAAAACGGAAATCGGCACCCTGCTGGGTAATGTGGACAAGCTGGCTGCCGATGAACTGAAGGGCGATGCGGCCAAGAAGGCGACGGAAGGTTTCAAAGGCCTGATGGACAAAATTGCCAAGCTGAAAGAAGCGGCTAAAGGCAATGCGGCGGCGGAAAAAGAAGTGGCAGACCTGATGGGCAAGGCCACGGGGCTGTCTGAAAAGATCAGCCGCGGTATCGCTGCAGGAAACCTGAATATCGACCCGAAGACCTTTAAGATTGAAGACCTGGAAAAGAACGGCTGGGTAGCCATGAAAGACGCAGCCGGAAAAATCACCGGATACTATAATCCTAAGGATGTTGTAACGGACGATCTGGGCAAAAAAGCCTATGCGTGGATTTTAAAAGTTGGCGAAGACGGCAAATCGCTGGACTTCTGCAACGTGGCCTTTGATTATGCGGCCGGCAAAGTGGCCCTGAACAAAGAAGCGGTTCTGGAAAACAAAGACGGTGTGTTCAGTTTTGCAGCGGCAAAAGCTGCTATCAAGAATCTGGTTTGGGGCGACGGCATCTCAAACCTGAACGGTCTGGACCTGAACGGAATCTTTGAAAAGCTGAAACCCCAGGGCTGGGATATGAAGAAACTGGCCGGCGCCGTAGCCGGAGCCGTTGCGGGTGATGCAGCCAAAGCAGGCGCAGCAGACAAAACCGCTTTCGTGAAAGACTTTGTGGCTTTTGCGGATAAAAACGAAGCAACCCTGAAGAAATTAGCGGACTCCATCAACTCCGGAACCATTGATAAAGCGGCGCTGCTGAATCTGGGTAAGAACGCCCTGGCTGAAATCAAAAAGGCCAACGGCGACATGAACGGCAAATATGCAGACCTGGTAAAACCGGTTGCCAACATCCTGAAGATGCAGGAAGACCGTGCCCAGGCTATGATCGACGGTGTGAACGGCAATGCGGCCCGTTTTGCCGAAGGCGGCAACATGAAGACCAAAGTGCTGGAACTCTTAGCGCAGTTTAAGAAAGAGAACAATCTGTAAGAGGGCTCTGGGAGGAATCAGATGAAAAAAGTTGCTATCATCCGTTGTCTGGATGTAAGTATGCGCTGCGCAGGCGCGTCCTGCATGAAATCCTTTAACAACCATACCGTAAAATTTGAACGCTACGGGGACGAAGAACTGGAACTGTTTGCCAGCCTGACCTGTAACGGCTGCGGGCAGACAGTGGAGAACGACGAGGGGCTGAAGAAAAAACTGGACCGCCTGGCGGAGGAACCGGTGGATGTGGTTCACTTCAGCAGTTGTACCAACAAAAAGGATAAAGACAATCCGGAACTGAAAAAACGCTGTCCCTGGGTGGAAAAGATGAAAGACTATCTGGAGAGCAAGGGCGTGGAAGTGGTGTACGGCACGCACCATTAATTTTTAAAACGTACCGTTAATGGTTATAAAAGGAACGCTGTTGCGTAGCCGTGTTTTACAATTACTTTTTATTACATTATCCCTAATAACCATATAATTATCGTTAAAAAAGGTAAGGAGGAATCAGTATGGCTAACAAGTACGCAGGAACCCAGACCGAGAAAAATTTAGAGGCCGCTTTTGCAGGGGAATCCCAGGCGCGGAACAAATACACGTATTTTGCGTCGAAAGCAAAGAAGGAAGGCTTTGAACAGATTTCCGCACTGTTCCTGAAGACGGCGGATAATGAAAAAGAACATGCCAAAATGTGGTTCAAGGAACTGGAAGGGATTGGCAGCACCGCGGAGAACCTGGCTGCAGCGGCTGCCGGCGAGAACTACGAATGGACAGATATGTACGAAGGCTTTGCCAAAACGGCGGAAGCGGAAGGCTTCAAGGAACTGGCAGCCAAGTTCCGCATGGTCGCTGCGATTGAAAAGCATCATGAAGAGCGGTATCGCGCCCTGTTGAAAAACGTGGAGAATCAGGAAGTATTTAAGAAGAGCTCTGTCAAGATTTGGGAATGCCGGAACTGCGGTCACATTGTAGTAGGCGAAAAGGCGCCGGAAATCTGCCCGGTCTGCGCGCATCCCCAGGCCTACTTTGAAATTCATGCGGAAAATTATTAAAATGTAAAAGGGGCCGCTGTGCTAACGCGCAGCGGTCTTTTCCGTTTACCGGTCCTGTTTTGTTTCTATTTATATCATGAGGTAAAAAGGCGGCAGACGGGAGAGATGTGTCTCTTTAATCATGATTTGCCTGTACAAGCAGTTCTTCATTATCATTTTATAAGGAGCCTGAATAGTATGTTTTTAGTGGATTGTCATTGCGATACCTTAAGCGAGCTGTACAAACAGAATAAGAGCCTGTATGCCAACGATCTGATGCTGGACGCGGCACGGATCATAAAGAATGGCGGCGGCCTGCAGTTTATGGCCATGTTTATTCCCACGGATGTGTTCCGGGCAGGGGCGGGCGCAACCTATACGTTGAAGCTGATCGACACGTATCTACGGGGCCTGAAAGAACTGGAAGCGAAGGGAATCCGGGCACACCGGATTTTAAAGAAGGAAGACCTGGACCAACTGCCCAACGGGCAGTTCAATACACTGCTGGCTATTGAAGAGGGCGGCGCCTTAGATGGCAGCATCGAAGTGCTTCGCGTCTATTATGAACTGGGCGTCCGCTGCATGACGCTGGTGTGGAGCAACCGTAACGATATTGCCGACGGTGTGAACGAAGAGTGCAGCAAGAGCGGTCTCACCCAGTTCGGACGTCAGGTGGTAGCAGAGATGAACCGGTTGGGAATGGCCGTGGACGTATCCCACATTTCCACCTACGGTTTCTGGGATGTGCTGGAACACAGTACGAAACCCATCATCGCTACCCATTCCTGTGCCTACAGTCTGTGCGACCATCCCCGGAACCTGCGGGACGACCAGCTGAAAGCGCTGGCTAAAACCGGCGGCTTTGTGGGAATTAACTTTGCGGGGCAGTTTTTGGAAAAGGACTGGAACGACGCCTGCATCGAAAGCGTGTACCGCCATTTGGCCTACATGATGGACGTGATGGGCTGCGACGATTATCTGGGCTTCGGCAGCGACTTTGACGGCATCAGCCATCCGCCGTATAATCTGCGCGGCGTGCAGGATTTTGTGCCGTTGTTTGATTTATTAAGCAAGAAGTTCAGTGACGAAACGATACGGAAACTGGCATACAAGAACGGCATTGCCTATCTGGAAAAAGTGCTGTGAGTTGAGGCGGTCAGTCACAAAAAGCACCGGTCAGCGTGCAGTCGAATTAATCCGCGTTTCCTTAATCCGTGTTCCCTGAGGAAATAGGGATCCGGGCTGCTATCTGAACCGAATCTGCTCTAATAAATTCTATTGCGGATACGTCTTTCTATTTGGAAATCATATCATTATATGATATAATATACTATAACGTTGCAGGTGCGACGTGGTTGCAAAGAGAGAGGACTTATTTTGCCTGCGGCGAAGAGAGTTTTTTCCTTTGTATGCATAAAAGACTACACAAGCAGGAGGCACACATGAACATTATCGTCTGTGTAAAACAAGTGCCGGATACGACGCAGATCCGTCTGAATCCGGAAACCAAAACCCTGGTCCGGGACGGGGTGGAGAACATCTTAAATCCCTATGAT
>JAFSPK010000117.1:0-5882 GCA_017443005.1 Acidaminococcaceae bacterium | reverse complement strand
TTCTTTTGCCGTTACGTTTGTATCTTCCATCATCTCCACACCTTAACCCATTCGTTTCTCCGGATTACAAACTGCTCAAAAACACGGATTTTCAAAATGCTGCCCGTTCATAATTAATCAGATTTTATTTTCATATTCTTACGCTCGCCTTAAACGTCCCCACCAGATACAGGGAACCGCAAACGCAGACGACACCGTCGTCACCCGCCGCCTCACAGGCCTGCCGGTAGGCCCGGCTGACAGAATCCACCGCAGTGGCATTGCTGCCGACCCGGGCAGCCAGGTCCGCCGCTTCCGCAGCCCGGGGCCCGTCATCGGCCCGCACGGTAAACACCGTATCTGTCGGGCGGAACAAAATCCGGATTACTTCATCTACACTTTTATCGCCCATCATACCGAAAACAAAAGCCCGTTTCCTGTCCGGATAATATTTGTCCAGCGCGTTCCGCAGGGCTTCCGCCCCATTGGGATTATGGGCCCCGTCCAGAATCACATCCGGCAAACTGCTGATTTTTTCCAGCCGCCCCGGCCATTTGGTATGGGCCGCGCCAAGATGCAGATGTTCCTCTGTAATCCGTGGATCCTGCTTCGACACAATTTTCGCTGCCACAATGGCAAGGGAAGCGTTGACGATCTGATGCGCCCCCGGCAACTGTATCTCGTACTCCGAAGCGTAATTGGTCCCGGCCATCAGCCTGAACTTCTGTCCATCGACAGAACTGCTGATTTCCTGTCCCCGGAAGGATCTGCCGTACTCATACAGCGGAGCCTCCTTCAGGGCGCCCATCACCCGGATCGGTCCCAGGGCATTGCCTTCCGCCCCGGTGACCACCGGAACCTTTTCCTTGATGATGCCGGCTTTTTGCAGGGCAATTTCTTCTATTGTATTTCCCAACACCTTGGTGTGATCCAGGGCAATATTGGTAATCACGGAAACCAGAGGCTTGATTAAATTGGTAGAATCCCATAAGCCCCCCAGCCCTACCTCTATCACAGCGTAATCCACCTGCTGCATGGCGAAGTAATGAAAGGCAGCCACTGTCAGGATTTCAAACTGGGTGGGCTGTTCACAGGCTTCCTTTTTCACCAGGTCATCCGCAAACTCACGCACCGTGGTCAGAACTTTCGCGAAGTCTTCGTCCGGAATATCTTTTTCATTGATCTGGATCCGCTCGTTATAACAGACTAGATGCGGGGAAGTGAATTTTCCCACCCGCAGCCCTGCCTCCGCCAGAATCGCAGCAATCATGGTAGTGACGCTGCCTTTGCCGTTGGTTCCGGCTACGTGAATCGTTTTTACCTGGTTTTCGGGATGGCCCAGCACAAACAGAAGCTGCTGGATCCGCTCCATTCCCAGCCGGATGCCGAACTGCCCCAGACTTTCCAGCCAGGCAATACTTTCATCATAATTCATGGTAAAACAATCTCCGGATTTTCATATTTCTACCAGTGTTACAGTACATGCATTATAATGCCGGTACGCATTACGATGTACCAGTTTCAGAATAGTACCTTAAGAGAACGCTGATTCATCAGCCTCTCCTTAAATCGTTTTCAGATATGCCAAACGTTCTTCAATGGTTTTGATCTTGGCCGCGAATTCTTCCGCTTTCGCCTGTTCTTTTTCCACAACCTCTTTCGGCGCTTTGGCCAGGAAGCCCTGGTTCTGCAGCTTGCCGCTCACCCGCTGCATCTCTTTCTGCAGTCCGGCAAGTTCCTTATTCAGACGGGCGGTTTCCACCTCCACGTCAATCAGCGCTTTCAGCGGCAGATACACTTCCACACCTGCATTCACGGAAGCCATGGCATTTTCCGGTTTGTCGGCCGTCAGCGGCAGCAGTTCCATGTCGTCCACATTAGCCAGCAGATGGATATAGGCGGCATTCTCCCGGAACACTTCTGTCAGTTCATCGGATACCAGCAGGATCGCGGGAACTTTTTTGCCCGGGTTCACATTCACCTGGGACCGCATTTCACGGATGGACCGGATGGCGTTCATAATGGCTTCCATGCCCTTTTCCGCCGCCTTATTTTGCAAGGCGGGATCCGCTTTCGGCCAGGCGCTGATCATGATGCTTTCGGTGTCATGGGGCAGTGCCTGATAAATTTCTTCCGTAATAAACGGCATGTAAGGATGCAACAGTTTCATGGCGCCGGTCAGCACGGTCACCAGTACCTGCTGGGCCGTTTCCCGGGCTTCTTCCCCGGCTTTGCCGTACAGCCTCGGTTTAATCAGTTCAATATACCAGTCGCAGATCTCGCCCCAGATGAAATCATACACGGTACGGCCGGCTTCGCCCAGTTCAAACTTATCCAGCAACGCGGTCACATCCGCAGCCACATCCTGCATGCGGGAAAGGATCCACTTATCCGCCAGCTCGTAAGGCGCCCGTTTCGCGTCGGCCTGATAGCCTTCCAGATTCATCAGCGCGAAGCGGGAAGCGTTCCAGATCTTATTGGCAAAGTTCCGGGTGGCTTCCAGACGGCTCCAGTAGAAACGCATGTCGTTGCCGGGCGTATTGCCGGTAATCAGCATGAAGCGCAGGGTATCGCAGCCATACTGTTCGATCACCTGCAGCGGATCGATACCGTTGCCCAGGGATTTGCTCATCTTCCGGCCCTGCTCGTCCCGGACCAGGCCGTGGATGAACACCCGGTCAAAGGGAATGTCCTTCATAAATTCCATGCCCATGATCAGCATGCGGGCCACCCAGAAGAAGATGATATCGTAGCCGGTCACCAGTACGCTGGTGGGATAGAACTGTTTCAGGACATCTGTCTTTTCCGGCCAGCCCATGATGGAGAACGGCCACAGGGCAGAACTGAACCAGGTATCCAGGGCATCTTCATCTTGATGCACATGACCGCCGCACTTCGGACATTTGTCCAAATCCGTGCGGGATGCAATTTCCGCACCGCAGTCGTCACAGTACCAGACAGGGATACGGTGTCCCCACCAGATCTGGCGGCTGATGCACCAGTCGTGCATATTTTCCATCCAGCCCAGATAATTTTTGGTAAAACGTTCCGGCACGAACTGGGTGCGGCCGTCTTTTACGCAGTCCGTGGCAGCCTTCAGCAGCGGCTCCATCTTTACGAACCACTGGGTGGATATCAGGGCTTCAATGGGTTCGCCGCAACGCTGGCAGTGACCAACAGAGTGGGGACAGTCTTCTATTTTCACCAGCAGCCCCAGTTCGTCCAAATCTTTTACGATATTCTTACGGCATTCATACCGTTCCTGTCCTTCATAGCGTCCGGACTCCTTGGTCATGATGCCGTCTTTATCAATGACAACGATGGCCTCCAGGTTCTGCCGCAGGCTCATCTCATAGTCGTTGGGGTCATGGGCCGGGGTAATCTTAACCGCGCCGGTACCGAATTCTGTATCAACATAGTCATCGGCGATAATGGGAATTACCCGGTTCATGATCGGCAGCAGGATCTTTTCCCCTACCAGCTTGCCATACCGTTCATCCTTCGGATTCACAGCTACCGCCGTATCGCCGGGGATGGTTTCCGGACGGGTGGTAGCAATGGTCAGGTATTCTCCTTCATGACCGATGATCGGATACTTGATATACCACAGATGGCCCGCGTCGTCCTTGTGCTCTACTTCAATATCGCTTAACGCTGTATTGCAATTGACACACCAGTTGGTGATGCGGGTGCCCCGGTAGATCAGGCCTCTTTCATATAAGGAAACAAACACTTCCCGCACCGCACGGGAGCAGCCTTCGTCCAGGGTAAAGCGAATGCGGTCCCAGTCGCAGGAAATGCCCAGGCATTTCAGCTGGTCGATGATCCGGTTGCTGTACTGTTCTTTCCAGGCCCAGACCCGTTTCACGAACTCGTCCCGGCCCAGGTCATAGCGGGTCAGGCCTTCATTCTTTTTAATTTCTTCCTCTACTTTAATCTGGGTTGCCAGTCCGGCATGGTCGTAGCCGGGGAACCAGATCGTGTTATCCCCCATCATACGGTGCCAGCGGATCAGGATATCCTGCAGCGTGTTGTCCAGGGCATGCCCCATGTGCAGCTGTCCCGTAATATTGGGAGGCGGAATGACAATGGTAAACGGTTTTCTGTCCGGGTCCGGTTCCGCGTGGAAATATTTATTCTTTTCCCAGAACTGATACCATTTCTTCTCCACCGATGCGGGATCATACGTTTTAGGGATGTTGTGCTCTTCTGCCATGTTCTTTCCTCCTGTGAACCTATAAAAATTTAATTATTACCAAACTCAATGCTTAAGGCAACACTGGTTAATCAGCGTCTCCTTATGAAAACAAAAAAGCCCTGTTACAACATTGCAACAGGACGAATGACCGTGGTACCACCTGAATTCTCTGTTCATTATTCAGGTGAAACTCCGGCTTATCTTACGCAAATACGGATCGAATCCATATTTGTGTGATAGGATGCCCGCCTGACTATGGACAAAGCTCTTATTGATTACGTAACGTGTAACACGGGAACGCTTACGCATAGTACAGGGATGCAAAACAAAACGCACATTCATTCCATGAACTTGCCGTTCATTTGCGAATCATCACATAATATAATATGATGATTTGACTGCGAATCATTATTTTCCCTGTCATACTTCAGCGTTCCGGCTCCCGGGCTACCTTCCTGCATTTCCACCGGACGATTTTCACCAGCCTCGTCCTCTCTTCAGGTCTTCCTGCAGTACTCCTCCCGTTCCCGGCCGTTTTTATAAAAAATTGTACTTTTTTAGTTTACCAACCTCGGGTAACGCTGTCAAGCACTATTTTTTCTCCGGAACAAAAACTTCAAGGTCAGATGGCTTATCCGACGTAAAACAAAAATAATTTGTAAAAATTTTACATTTTTCCTGATACATGCGTCATGCGGCGAAGCCGATGCTAACTGGTGTTAGCGCATGTTAACAAGGAAAAATTCCTATTGACAAATCATTTGCATGGCCTTATCATTGTCGTTAATATCCCGAAAGGCATACTTCGTTCCACTGCCCAATGTTGCCTCTGCCTTACAAGGATACGCCGGTTACATGCGTTTATTTACAGACGGATTCATCCGCGTTTCCTTATTTTCTACAGCAAAGGGCAGCGTCCGGCGTGCGCAGCATCATAAAACGCCCAAATAATTTTTAAAGGAGTGTTTTTATGAGCTCACTGCATGTTACTTCCAACCGTGAAAAGATTGCCATGCGCATCTCCTGGTACAGCATCGCGGTCAACGTATTTCTGTCCCTGGGCAAGTTCATCGCCGGTATCTTCGGCCATTCCGCCGCCATGGTCTCCGACGCCATCCATTCGGCCTCGGATGTTTTCGCAACGTTTATTGTCATGGCCGGCATCAAAATCTCCGGGAGAGCGTCGGACGACGACCACCAGTATGGCCATGAACGCCTGGAGTGCGTGGCTTCCATCCTGCTCTCTGTAATCTTAGCCCTGACCGGGCTGGCCATCGGCTACGCCGGCATAGAAAAAATCCTGAACCAGGATACAGAATCTATCGCAATTCCCACGTTCCTGCCCCTGGCTGCCGCCATCATTTCTATTGTAGTAAAAGAAGCCATGTACTGGTACACGCGTCATTATGCGCTGATGCTGGAATCCGACGCGCTGATGGCAGACGCCTGGCACCACCGCAGCGATTCCCTGTCTTCCGTAGGCAGCTTCATCGGTATTTTAGGCGCGCGCATGGGCTACCCTATACTGGACCCCATCGCCAGCGTAGTAATCTGTCTGATGATCCTGCAGGCCGGCTATGAAATTTTTATGGGAGCCATTGATAAAATGGTTGACAAAGCCTGCTCCAAGGAAGAAGAAGATGCCATGCGGGCCAAGGTCGCCGCAATCCCCGGCGTCAATCACATCGACCTGCTGCACACCCGC
>JAFSPK010000116.1:0-36341 GCA_017443005.1 Acidaminococcaceae bacterium | reverse complement strand
TCCTGCTCGTGCACGGGGTAACCTATTCGTCCCATGAGTTCGATGTGGATTATAAAGATTACAGCCTGGCGCGCTATTTCGCCGGGCACGGGTTTGAAGTCTGGCTGCTGGATATTGCGGGGTTTGGCAATTCCGGCAGTGTCGGGGACGGCTTCCGGCCGGATTCCGATTACGCGGCGGAAGACATCGCGGCGGCTGTGCGGTGTATCATGCGGCGTAGCCGGGTTTCCGCCGTGGATGTGCTGGGGTGGAGCTGGGGAACCGTGACAAGCGGGCGTTTTGCGGCGCGGTATCCCGGGATGGTGCGCAGGCTGGTTCTCTACGCCCCGATTGTGGCAGGGCTTGGGGAACAGCAGGTGGCTGAACCCTTCCATACGAATACATGGATGCACGCGGCGGAGGATTTCCAGACCGCTCCGGACGGCGGCATTGATTTCCGCATTGTGGAAAGGCCTGTGGCGGACACGTATCTTTCCAACGCCTGGCGCAATGACAAAACGTCCAGCCCTAACGGCGGCCGGAGGGATTTGCTGGTAAGCCCGGATACAAGGCTGATTCCTACGGCAGACATCAAAGTTCCGACGCTCATCATCGTCGGTTCCAAAGATCCCTATGTATCCCCGGCGTTATGCGAAGAGGCATATAAAACGCTGCCGGACAGGAATTCCCGTCTCGAGATCATAGAGGGCGGGGGTCACGCGATGCTTATGGAGCGGCCCTATTACAGGAAGTTCCGTGCAAAGGTCAGGGCCTTCCTCAGCAGGGGCGCAAGGTAAATCGAAGTTTTAATGACAAGCTAGGCTACAGCCCGGTGCTGAAGAAGTACCGGCGGGTCATTAACGAACAGCTTTACTTCAGGCTGGGGATTTGAAATATATATGCAAAAGTACTTATTTTGTTTTTGTCCAGCATTTTTCTTTCAGGAATTTAGTAATGGAAGTTGCGTCATTGGTTTCATAAAAAGTCACCAGAAGTTTTTTAAATTCCGGTGACGGCGAAAAATTTGTAGGGAACTTTCTTGAACAAATTATACAAAAAAGTTCCCTACAAAACAGGAGAAAAATCTGTTGAGCTGTTGATTTGTTTAAAACATAACTGTTTGAAATAGATATGCAAAGGGATATTGCTTATGGATACACGCGTTTATGAATATGGCAATCCGGATTCATCCACTGTTTTGCTTCAGATGGTGGATGACCATTATCTTGCCGTGATAGAAAATGAAGTGGCGGCTATCCGGAAGACGGCGGAAGACTTTCGTTTGTTTGCCATTAAAGTGAAGAACTGGAATCTGGATCTGTCGCCCTGGAATGCGCCGGCCGTGTTCGGAAAAGAGGGTTTCGGCGGTGGCGCGTCGGAAACACTGACTGCTGTGCTGGATTTATGCTCGGACAGCAGCAGACAGTATTATGTGGGAGGTTATTCTCTGGCCGGTCTGTTTGCTTTGTGGGCGGCGTATCAGACGGACGTGTTCGCAGGGGTGGCGGCGGCGTCGCCTTCGGTGTGGTTTCCCGGTTTTGCGGATTACATGGAAGAGCATGCGATAAAATGCAGGCGGGTTTATCTGAGTCTGGGGGATAGGGAAGAGAAGGTGCGGAATCCGGTGATGGCTGCTGTGGGAGAGAATATTCGCAGGGCGTATGACTGCCTGGCAGGGCAGGGGGTTGATTGTGTTCTGGAGTGGAACAAGGGAAATCATTTTAAAGAGCCGGACATAAGAACGGCGAAGGCGTTTGCCTGGCTGTTAGGGAATGGATCAGGTTATGAAGCTTGAAAAGATGTTCAATACGTTTTGCATTTTCTAAAATTGCGTTTATGCAAAATTTGCATATTTTTATTGACAGCAACATGCAAAATTCGCATAATATAAACAGAGAGGAAGTGCAAACATGACTGCTTTGAAAGAAATGAGAATATCAAAACAAATAACGCAGCAAGAAGCGGCCCGACGCCTTGGCATTTCGCTGCGTTCTTATATTATGTATGAAAACGATGCTACAAAAGAAAATACAATCAAGTACAGATTTTTGATGCAGGAGCTGCAGAAGATTAATGCTGTGGATGAGGAACACGGTATTCTTACGACAGAACAAATTAGAATGTGTTGTAAAGAAATTTTAGATGCTTATCAGGTAGAGTACTGTTATCTTTTTGGTTCGTATGCTAAAGGAAAGGCAACAGAGCAGAGCGATGTCGATTTGCTGATTTCTACGAAGGAGAAGGGTCTCCGCTTCTATGAGATTGCAGAACGGTTGCGGGAAAGTTTGCACAAAAAAGTGGATTTGCTGGATGTGAAGCAGCTTGTGAATAATGAAATGTTGATTGATGAGATGCTTAAAGAAGGAATAAAGATTTATGGATAATGTGAAGAATGATTTGTTTTATCTCGAAAAGCTTCGGGAAGATTTGAAATTTATTGTTGCTCATGTTTTGAGTTCGCTGTTTCCAAAAGAATGAGTTATGGAACGGAGTGTTTCGGAAATTCGCTGTAGAAAAATCCGAGACAATGTCTCGGATTTTTGAAAAAAACATTCTTTTGTAAGTTTGAAAAGGATAACCACGAGGCAATGACCAGAATGAGGATTCTTGTAATACCGGATATACATCTGAAAACATGGATATTTGACAGAGCTGAGGAT
Organism: Acidaminococcaceae bacterium; assembly: GCA_017443005.1. Taxonomy (GTDB): domain Bacteria; phylum Bacillota; class Negativicutes; order Acidaminococcales; family Acidaminococcaceae; genus Succiniclasticum. The sequence continues at coordinate 33,702 of JAFSPK010000116.1, read as the reverse complement.
ATCCTGAAGGCCAGTAAGGCTGACCAAGCTGTTTGTCTTATGGACATTCCTGATGACTGGGATATGGAGTTCCAGACCGAAATGTATAAGGAGACCTTTGATAGAGCTATAGAGTTTTCAAGGACATATCCGGATACACTGTGGTGTTACGGCAATCATGATGTGAGCTATCCGTGGGGAAGACTGGAAACAGGGTATTCCCCATATGCGGAGAGAACGGTCATGTCCAAGCTTGAAGAATTGAAGAATAGTCTGCAGGATCCGTCTCAGATTGCAATTATGCACAGGATTGACAATGTGCTCTTTACACATGGCGGTCTTACCGTTGAATTTCTGCAATTGCTTAACGAGGATTTGTTGGATGCCGATATAGATGAAGTGGTAGCTGCTATAAATGATGCGTCTCAAAACCATCTGTGGAATGACGAGTCGCCGTTGTGGTTAAGGCCGCAGAACAGAACTGTAAATGTATTTCGGAATGATATCTATAAGCAGGTGGTCGGACATACGCCGGTGAAGAAGATATTTGAGAAGGACGGGATCATATCCACGGATGTGTTCTCGACTTATCGTGACGGGACGCAGATTGGTGAGTCCGCCATGATTGTGATCGATTCAATTACCGGAGAGTATGAGAAGATCAAGGTACCGGGGAAACAGGGATATGTAGTTTATACAGCATAGGCAGATGAGGTCGGGAAAACAAAGAGCAATATCTGAGAAGGTCAGCAATGATGGATGAACTGAAAAGGTTTTAAGATTGAGGTGTTTGGATTGTGGTAGAGATTTACAAGGAATGTAAAGCAGTTATGCGGGCTTTGTCAGGGGGAATAGTTTGTGAAAGAAGAATGTTTGATTTGCAGTGCCCCTCTGGAATATCTTACACAAATTCTCAGAGAGAGTAAAAATGTTGTGTTCTTCGGCGGCGCCGGGATGTCCACGGAGTCTGGGGTGCCGGATTTTCGCAGCGCGAATGGAATCTACAGCCAAAGGCTCCACCAGGAGTTCCGACCGGAAGAGATGGCTTCCCACAGTTTCTTTGTGAACCATACGGAAGCGTTCTTCGAGTTTTACAGGGCACACAGGATTTTCCGGAACATTCAGCCCAATGCAGGGCATATCGCGTTGGCGGAACTGGAGCGGCGCGGCATTCTGAAAGCTGTCGTCACGCAGAATATTGACGGGCTGCATCAGCTGGCGGGTTCAAAAACCGTGTATGAGCTGCACGGTTCCATTCTCCGGTGGCCGTGCCTGCAGTGCGGCAGGGTGTATCCGGTGGACTATGTGCTGCAGGAAGAGAACAAGCCGATCCCTTATTGCGAAGACTGCGGCGGCATCGTCCGGCCGGGCGTGGTGCTTTACGAGGAAGGCCTGGATTCCGAAGTGGTGCATAACGCGGTCCGCGCCATCGGCGAAGCGGATACGCTGATCATCGGCGGAACGTCGCTGGTGGTCTATCCGGCGGCGGGGCTGATCGATTATTTCCGTGGGCGCCATCTTGTTCTGATCAACAAGACCGAAACGAAAGCAGATTCCAGGGCCGAGCTTGTCATTCGCGACGCCATCGGGAAGGTGTTGTCGGCGGCGGTAGCCGGGATTTGACAAAACATTATGGCAGAATTATGATAATACGAAACAGGGAGGACTATACTCAACAGCCGTGGAAGAAAACGACTCCGGTTTTGACGAGAGCAAAACGGACGCCAGTGTCAATTTTGCCGAACCTGTTTTGTATATATAATTAAAGGCAGTTATCATTTAACATAAAGGGGGATCCTGTTATGCCGATTAGCAAAAACGAACTTACAAAAGAAATGATTGCAAAAGCGATGCAATGCCAAACTGCGGAAGAGTTGATTGTATTAGCTAAGTCTGAAGGTATTGAGTTGACCAAAGAAGAAGCTGAGGCGTACTTAGAAGAATTTTCCGATGTCGAATTGGACGAGACTTCACTGCAACATGTTGCGGGCGGAGCCTACAATCCAGATTGTAATAATAAAAATAATGCTCAAAGGTGCTATAAAGACTAAATAAATGATTTCCAACAGTGTCATTTTTAATGAATCTGTCTTGTATATATAATAAAAGCATTTAAATATTAACAGTTAAGGGAGGATTACATTGGGAGGCCAACATGACATGACAAAAGATAAACAAATTGAAGAGAATTTTAGCGATATTCTTTCTATGTTAAAGAAAAAAGTACAGCAAAAAGATGAAGAAATCATGAGATTACGGGAAGAAAATACAAAACTAAAAGAAAAACTGACAGAAATCGATCCGGATTTTGTGTTAGAAGAAACGTTTAAACGAAGATAAAAGAAGGCAATGTAACATAGATAATAAAAGGAAAGTATTGTGAGTTCGACTATAGGCTCTCTTTTGGTTATGTTAAGCGCCGCAATGTGGGGCGGTAAATCTGTGACAGGTGGGATTAAAATTGAGAAAACAGGCTGCTTTGATTTGGAAAAGGCTGAATTGGTTAGTAATGATAGCGTTCATGGGAATTGCTTTGGTCAACTGCGCCCAGTCTGTCTGTGCATCCGGGGCGGGAAGCCGCGGCGTCCTGACCAGGCTGGACGATAAAGGTTACCTGTATTACATGGACTACCAAAAAGATTATTACAGTCCGAAAGTCATGAACATCATGCGGAAAATAGGGTACATCGATCCCGGCTGCTCAGTCTTCTTTACCCATAACGTGAAGGGAGAACCTGTTACCTGCCGGAATTATGATTATCCGCACCGTGTTTCAAAAAAAGACAAGTCCCTGACCGGGCTAAATATTGTCCTTCACTGCAAACCGGAAGGCAAGTATGAATCGATTGCGGTGGCTGACGCAGTCTGGTGCGATGAAAACAATCCGCTGTTACAGAGGGGCGGTCCGGATCAGGAGGGATTCACCCACGGCTTGCTGGATATTCTGCCTTACCAGTGTATGGACGGGATCAATGAAAAGGGCCTTTACGTCTCCATTCAGCGTGTTGATATCAAAAAAGGGGAACAGCCGTGCCGCTTCCCGGCCGGGTCCAGCATGTTGCTGCGCTATATGTTGGACGACTGCGCGAATGTAGATGAGGCGGTCCGGAAAACGAGAACCGGCATCCTGGTTCCGGAGGACTGGCAGAATTGCCATTTTATGGTAACGGATGCAACGGGCCGCAGCATCGTGATCGAGAGCCGGAACAGCGTCGTATGTGTCGTTCCTTCTGATATCTGTACGAATTTCTATCTGGGCAGCGATGATATGGAGGATTATTATCGAAACGGCAAGCTTAGGGAAGAGGCCGTCAAAATGACCGATGAAGCCATGACGCCGAATTACCGTTACGGCTACGGTCATGGTTATCATCGCTTCGTGACGATTCTCGGGCAGCTGGAACGCTACAGGGATACGGCTAAAAAGGAATACTATACAGTAATGCCCGAACCTACCGCATTATTAATTCTCCGAAGCGTGGTGCAAAACCCTTACACGAATGCTTCCGGTATTTCCATGACACAGTACAGCGCAATTTACAACAATAAAAAGAAAACAGTGGAAGTCTGGCCGTTCCAGGACTATTCAAAATCTTTCAAATTCGGCGTGAAAGGAAACCGGATATCATCCGGTCAATACGCTCATTAAGATGACAGACCTGAAAATTTCAGTTTTCCTCAACAGCTGTAGAATTAATTTTTCTGCGGCTGTTTTTTTAATACGTCAAATCCCAATTCTTAATACATTCCTTTGCAATAAAAAATATTACAACCTTGGCGTGCGCCATGCTCAGCAGGGTATTTCTTATTTCACAGAAAAACGTAAAACTTCTGAAACCCGCATAAAGACTGGCGCGCGGCGCTTCTCAAAGTACGTACAAACGGACTGGCAAAGTTGTAAAATTAAAGTAGGTCAAAGGGGGCAGGGGAAATGTCGCCTGGGAAGCGACCACTTTGATTCATTTTGCTTATATAATTAACGTACAGACAGCGAGGAGCGTACAGTGAAAACATTATTATTAAAAAGGAGAGAACAGTCATGAAGTTTAAGCGTTTGATCAACAAATCGAAAGAGACCCGCAGAAAGTATGAATACTATCTCAGTCTGGGCTACTCCGAACATGCAGCCAAAGTACTGAGCGTAGTAACCTATGGGGATGAGAAGCTTGTATTTCTCATTAATCAGCTCGGCAGGAAAAATGTCATGGAGGAACTGTATGCCTGGCTGCACGAGAGAAAAGAAGGAACGCCGGAAGAGGCAATAGAAGCGTTTTATGAAGAGAAGCATCCCCGCCCTAAATACGAAGAGGAGCGGGGGCTCGGATGTTCAGGCGCCGGTATCATGGCATCCGTCCGTGCTTCCAGTCGTGTTTTTTCCAGAAGAGTTGCGGCAAAGAAAGCAGCTCCTTCCCTTGCGGTTCAGAAAAACATGATGCTGTGTTGTGACGCGTGTGAGGAGGCCGCTCCCGCGCCCTGGATGGCCGGTGGTTCGGTAGCTGGCGCTGACTCCGAACTCATGGAAGCGTTATCTACGGATTCTTACGAACCCATTGAAGAAAAAGATGCGAAGAACGTGTTTACGTCGCCGACGTCCACATTCCGGATGACCACCAGCAATGCATCCATGGGAATTGTATTCAACCAGATCCGGTCCGGACGGCGCGTCAATATGGATGAGGTGCGCATTGAGGAAGTACTCAACTATTTTGATTATGACGCAGAATCGCCGAAAGATGCCAAGTTTGCCATCTGCACCGAACTGATGGAAAAGAAAGGGAATAAAAAGATTCTGTTCATTGACGCAGAGGCAGTCAAAGAGAAAAAGGAACATCAGAACATCATCCTGCTCCTGGATACATCGGGCAGCATGTGTTCTAATGATGAAGTGACCCAGGAAGCCATTGCGACCGTGTTCAGTAAGCTCAAAGCCGGAGACCGCATCAGCCTGGTTACCTACAGTACGAAAGACCATACTTACTTTAAAGGCTTCGAGATTCAGGACGAACAGTCCAAAGAAGACCTGATGGGCATTGTTCTTGGAATTGAGATTGAGGGCTGCACCTATGGATCCGCCGGAATTAACACGGCGTATGATATCGGGGAGAAGTTTTACAAACCGGACTGGAACAACCAGGTGATCCTGATCACGGACGGCGACCTGAATTTCGGCATTACGGACAAGCACGGGCTGAAAGGTCTGATTGAGAAAAAGAAAAAGAGCAACCTGTTCCTGTCTGTGATCGGCACGGGTCTTTACAACTACAAGGACGACAATCTGGAAGTCCTCGCGAAACACGGCAACGGCACGTACTGCGTGGTGAACAATCTGGATGATGTGGATGAGTCTGTGAACCGGCGGTTTATTGCGCTTACGAATATCGTTGCCAAAGATGTGAAAGCACAGGTTGAGTTTAATCCCCGCTTCGTAAAATCCTACCGGTTGCTGGGGTACGAGAACCGGCAGCTGAACCACGAAGATTTTAAGAACGACAAAGTCATCTCCGAACCCTACGGCAGCGGCGGGCACGGCATTGCCCTTTACGAACTGGAGATGAACGAGGAAGAAAATCCCGCTGCTTCCTCTGATTTGAAATATCAGAAACCCGTGCTCACAAACTCTGATGAATTGGGATCTGTGTCCATCCGTTACAAAGAACCGCTGAGTGATAAAAGTTCCCAGGTTGAGACGGCAGTTTACAATACGAATCACAGCACACAGAATATCCAGCTGGCTTACTTCCTCTACTGCCTTTCTGAAAAACTCCGGGGCTCAGATAAACTGGACGAGTATGACGAGCAGTTTCTGGATGTGATGATCACCAGCGAATTCTACAAGAACTTCTCCGGCGCGAACAAAGAGAAACTGGAAATGCTTCTGGATGCATTCAAACGCAATGAGGAGTAATGTTAGTTGAAGTAAATAAAGAAGGAATGACAGGGGCATCGACAATCCCTGGAAACAGGAATGAGGCTTGACGTGGCAATGTCATTACGTTAAGCTGATCTTGCTAATGTTTGTCAAGAGTTTTGCATGCATATAGAATCTCCTTTTGACGACCTGACCAACATTTGATATAATAAACCGGCAGTGAAAACTGTCCAAATTTTAATACATAATCCGGAAACGGAACCCAATTGACCATAAAGAGTACGCGAGAGACAAGCTCGGTGACCGTACAGCAACCTGGCCGGAACGGCTAAGGTGCTAAAGCTTGTATGATGGGAAGTTGAAGTTACAGCCCATCATAACGATGGGCTTTTTCTTTTGCCTCTTTATGATCGCAAACAGGAGGCGAAAGAAAATGAAATCAATCAAACTTGTTTCGGCAGCGTTACAAAAATGCAAAAGCTGCCTGCCAGCGTTTGGAAAAACAACGGAACAGCCGCGGATCATCGTCCATATTCCTCACAGCAGCACGAACATTCCAAAAATCTTCCAACAGGAGTTTTTGCCGGAAAAAGAAAAACTGCACAGCGAATTGCTGTGCATGACCGACTGGTACACGGATGAACTGTTTGCCTGCCCGGGCTGCCTGGCTGTCGTTCATCAATTCAGCCGGCTGGTGTGCGACCCGGAACGGTTCCTGGATCCGGAAGATGAAACGATGTGGCAGAAAGGCATGGGCATGTATTACACGCGCATGTCAGACGGCGGCCTGCTAAAACGCAGTCCGCTTACTTCATGGGCAGGGCTGCAGGCTTACGGTAAAGCGCTGAAAATCTATCAGCAGCATCACAGCAGGTTCAGGTCAGCAGTGCAGAAACAATTAACCGCGTTTGGCGGAGCATTGATCATTGACGGACATTCCTTTTCGGCATCGGTATTGCCGTATGAAGCAAAAGGGAATCAGTATCTTAAACGTCCGGAGATATGTCTTGGGACAGATCCTGTTTTTACTCCGGACGACCTTCTGGCTATGGCTAACGAATATTTTACGAAAGCAGGACTGGAAGTTGCAGTTAACACGCCCTTTGCCGGAACCGTGGTCCCTGAACCTTTTTATTCCTTACAGGACAAACGGGTACAGAGCCTGATGATTGAAGTGAACCGCGGTCTGTACATGGATGAAAGAACCGGAAAGAAGAAAGAAACATTTGAAGAAGTTAAATACTGTCTGCAGCGATTTTTGAAAGTTTTGTTTTTACAAAAAAAATAAGTCCACAGGGGGCGTAAAAATGCAAATTAATGTAAATGAACTGACACAAGAACAAATCGCAAAGGCGTTAGCCTGCAAAACTGCGGAGGAACTGGTGGCGGCAGCAAAAGAAGAGGGCTACGAACTGACGAGGGAAGAGGCCGAGGCGTACATGGCAGAGATGGACGACGTGGCGCTGGATGGCGAAGCGCTGAAAAAGGTGGCAGGTGGTCTGTGCTACGGCGTGGGATTTGCAAGTTTAGCCGATCTGTGATACGGAAGTATAGAAAGGCTTACACAAATTCTCAGAGAGAGTAAAAATGTTGTGTTCTTCGGCGGCGCCGGGATGTCCACGGAGTCCGGGGTGCCGGATTTTTGCAGCGCGAATGGAATCTACAGTCAAAGGCTCCACCAAGAGTTCCGCCCGGAAGATTAAAATATTGTTAAAGTAGGTTTAGGAAACAGGAATATAATGCAGATCAAAAAACAGAGGCTTTGGAATCTGGTTCCATCAGCCTCTGTTTATTTTTTGAGCTTTTATTTTCCTTGCTTGTTCTTCTCTTCCTGCATTTTGCGGATCATGGGTTTGATACCGCCGTTTTGCAGAATGCCCATCATATAATCGTTCATCGGTTCCGCTTTGGCTCTGGTGCCGGTGGTTTCGTTGACGATTTCGCCGGTGGTAAAATCGATGCGGACTGTATCACCGCGTTTTACTAGGGCATGGATCCCTTTGCAGGTGATGGCGGGTATGCCCAGGTTGATGGCGTTGCGATAGAAAATGCGGCCAAAGGATTCTGCCAGTATGGCGCCGACTTCAATGCCTTTCAGGGTCATGGCCGCATGCTCGCGGGAGGAACCGCAGCCGAAATTTGTTCCGGCCACGATGATGTCGCCGGGTTGGAAAAAGGTTGCCAGGTCCGGTTCTTCGCTGCCGCTCATGGCATGTTTCCGGATATCTTCCATTTCGGTCAGTTCCACATATTTACCCGGATAGATCTGGTCGGTGTCGATATTGTTGCCGAAAAGATAGGCTGTGCCTTCAGCGATGGTTTTCATTTGCCGTTACCTCCTTCCAGATACGGACGCGGGTCGGTCACTTTGCCATTCAGCGCGGCAACCGCGACACTGGCGGGAGAACCCAGATAAATGCGTCCTTTCACATGTCCCATGCGGCCGGGGAAATTGCGGTTGGTGGAAGACACGCAGACCTCGTCTTCCGCCAGCAGTCCCTGATGGATTCCCAGACAGGCGGCGCAGCCAGGAGCGGTGAGGGCAGCTCCTGCTTCCATCAGGGTCTGGATGTAACCTTTTTCCAGGCATTCCTGTAAAACAAAACGGGATCCCGGTACCAAAATCATACGGGTACCGTACGCGATATGCTTTCCTTTTAAAATTTTGGCAGCTACCGCAAAGTCTTCTGTACGTCCCCCGGTGCAGGAACCCAGGTAGCACTGGTCTACATGCAGTCCTGCGAAGGCGGTCAGGTCATCCACGTTGTCCACGCTGAAGGGCGCTGCCAGCTGCGGGCCGATTTCCGTAACATCAAAGGTCAGGTCGGCATCATACACATAATCCGGATCGGTTTCATATATTGTATAGTCGGTAATGTTGTGCGCCGCAAGATACGCCATGGTGATCTCATCCGGCTGGATATAACTGGTCTTGGCGCCCATTTCCGTGGACATGTTGCACATGGCCATGCGCTCGGAAAGACTGAACTGTTTTATGGCAGGACCGGCAAATTCCACGGCCTTGTAAACTCCGTAGTCTGCTTTCAGTTTGCCGATGATATGTAAGATGACGTCCTTGGCATAGACCCCGGGCTGCAGTTTTCCGGTCAGGTTGATGCGGATGACCTCCGGCACCTTAAACCAGAGCTTTCCTGTTACCAGTATGGTTGCCAGATCGGTTGCGCCCACGCCGGTTCCGAAGGCGCCGAAAGCGCCGTGGGTGGTAGTGTGGGAGTCGGTGATGACGATGATCCGTCCCGGGCGGGAGAACCCGTAATCCGCCATGAGCTGGTGGCAGACGCCTTCGTTGATATCCATAAGGTGGGGGATACCTTGTTCATTCGTGAACTGGCGGAACTTTTTATGGTTGTCGGCCTGTTTTTCCGTGGCGCAGGGAGCGTAGTGATCGAAGAAAAGGATGACCTTTTCGGGATCAAAGACTTTTTCCCCGCCCATTTCGTAAAAGGATTTTACGGTCTGATAATATAAATCGTTAATGCCTGCAATGTCCACGTCGCAGTTCACAATCTCGCCCGCGTGGACCGATGCTTTTCCGGCTTTTTTTGCCAGTATCTTTTCAATAGCGTGCATGGTGGAAATCCCTACCTTTCTGATTATTTACTATAAGTATCCAACCTCCGGACATTTTTGTAAAATACTCTTTTTTAATAATCTTATAGCTTTTTGCTATAAGAGGATATATAATAAGGGCAGAATAAAACTCCGGAGGGCGTTATGACACTGACACAGCTTCGTTACTTTTATGCGGCAGGACAATATCAGAACATCAGTCAGGCGGCCGATTCTTTGCACGTTTCACAGCCCACTCTTTCCGTTGCCATACAGGCTCTGGAAAAAGAAACCGGACTTCGCCTTTTTTATCGTCTCGGTAAACAGATTGTTCTGACAGAGGACGGTCATATCCTGATGGCTAAGCTTGCGCCGCTGCTTGATCGGTTTTATCAGCTGGATCAGGAAATACATGAGCTGGCCCACCGTAAGAACCATATACGGATGGCAGTGCCGATACAGATCGGGGTGAAACTTCTGCCGGTTCTATTTACCAAATTCCGGCGGGAATTTCCTGAAATTACGTTTGATATTGTGGAAGCCGGAGGCATCGACTCTTTGCCGATGATAGAGCGTGGCGAGCTTGATATTTCCGTGACCAATTATGACGATCATTATCTTCCCTCCCTGCGATATCATAAAATAGGAAACAGTGAGATTTGTTTTTGTACGGGGAGGAACAACCCGCTTGCGGATAAAGGCTCCGTGTCCATTGATGAAATTGCGGAAGAACCGCTGGTGTTGTTGAATGGCGGCTTTTTCATTACCCGCAGGCTGAATGAAATCTTTCAGGGGGCTGGTCTTTCGCCTAAAGTGCTGTTATACAGCGGTCAGCTGCATACGATAAAAAATCTTGTGCAATCCGGTGTGGCTTCAACGTTCCTGATGCGTCAGGCTATACGTAAAGAAGATAATATTGCAGCACTGTCTGTTCAGCCTGTACAAACGATTCATACAGGCATTGTGACACGTCGCGACAGGCCTGTTTACAGTGATGAAATCCGGCTTTTCCGGTTTATCCGGCAGGTTTTTCAGTCCTGACTTTTAAAAAAGAGCAGCAGGTGTTTTTTCGTCACAGTATTGTCTGTATCACTGACCTGTGTACTTTGGTTTTATAGATGTTCCTGGGTATTAATACAGCTTGTTATCTGACAGGCTGTATTTTTCTTTTTGTTCGCTTTTCTTATTATAAATCTTGTGATATAATAAAATCGAACAGGAGTTCTATAAAATTTGATTATTCCGATGCGCTGAAAGCGCCTGTCCGGCGTGTTAGAAATCACAAAAGTGCATAATGCTCTCTCTTAGAAACAGTAAGGAACAATCAGGCATATAGTCAGGAGGCGAGACTCATGAAGATCAATTTGAAAGTCCATGCGGAATTCGACATAGACGGCAGTATCCGGCCGACGTCCATCGTATGGGAGGACGGACGGGTTTTTGCCATAGACCGCGTTCTGGATATTCGCCGGGCGGCCAGTCTGAAGGCCGGCGGAATGGGTATGCGGTACACTTGTCGGATCTGTGGCAAGGTCGTTAATCTGTTTAACGATGAGAACCATTGGTTCATGGAGGCGTGAGCGTTTCAGAAAGTGTAGATATAGAAACAGGTCAAAATCGTGTTTCTAAAATTCGGTTTTGCATTTTTGGGGCGTACCGTTATTCAAGGTAACATTTTGGCACAGAAAGGGGATGGCACTGGACTGCGCAATCCGTTGTGGGAATGACAGCAGTGAAAGCGTGTATGATGGATGGGGGATATTGCTCATATAAAAAAGACCGAAGTTGCGAGCTTCGGTCTTTAACAGATGTTGTGATTATTATCAGGGTACGCAGTTGCTTATTTTCATTGCAGTATAAAAAGGAGAATTGGATCTAATTTCCCATATATCCCTGTCGTAATCATGGAAATTTCCGCTTACGGAAGAATTTTCCCTAGATGTTACGTTAACCAGCATTTGATGGGTTACGTTATCAAATATTCGGACTCTGGAAAGATAAGCCGAAAATAAACCTTTTGTACCTCCACCCATTGACAACAGGATAGTACCAAACTTAGTACCGGACTGATTATATCGCCGTCCGTTGAAGTCCAAGGGAACAATCTTTATTACGCAGGCATAACTCCAACCAGTTTCATGAACGTGACACCCCTGTCCTTCTGATAAAGGTAGTCCGTGCCTATGATTGAAATACACATCATACAGGCCTGTGGATTCTGCGGTACCCGTATATGGCCTCATCCGTGTTTCCCATTCAAAAATTGTGGGATAGTTATTTTGCTGGATATAACGTCCCATATATGTCCACTCGCCGTCAACGGCCCCGATGGCCCTGGGCATGGGAACAAGGCCAGTAATTTTTGGGAGTGGCGCAGTGTTTTGGGGAACCGGTTCTTGTTTTGGCTTTACTTCTTTTGTGAACTCTTTATCATTTTTCAGAGAGTCTTTGATCTTCAGCACCGTCTTTGCTTCGATGCTTTTTTTGTTAATGTCTGTCGCAATTTGCATACTGGTTGGATATTCATAAGCATCTACCGTTTCCTGATTTGCATCCTTCAAAGAAAAGGAACGCAATGTCCCCGTGGCGTTGGCAGTATTGAATCCCCACTTTTCGATGTGGTAGTGTTTGGAACCGAGTTGAGCGCAGTTGTCTTTGCGGCAGGTGCTGCCATAATAATAATCGTTGATGATCACCTCGAACTGACCGGGGCCGGTAACAGAAACAGAATCGGAATCATAGAACCGCACGAAATGATCTGCTTTAGACCATTCCACGACTTTCCAGTGGTTCCTGTCCAGCTTGCAGTCTTTCAAAACATCGTCAATACTTTCGGCAAAAGCGGAAAAGCAGACGGTCAGCAGAAGCATGACCAACAGCATGAGCTTTTTCATATTGGGCCTCCATAAGAATAGATTTGATAATCATATTGTAATTATATCACGATTTCAGAAAATGAGGTGGTGTATGTTCATATTCTTTGAAAAACTTTTCCATTCCTGCGACAAAACAAAGAATGCACTTATGAGATCCATGCAGTTTCAGGAGGAGTACCGCCAGGCAGACCATGGACGAATGCATAGTTATGCGGGTGAAGGCGGTATAAGTCTCGTTAACAGTGATGATATTAATGCCATACATAGAAGAAACCCCGTGTAGTCAGCCTGAGTTTCTTCTTTTTCAAATAATACATGATCGCTGTGTTGCGTGTAATACTTGACATTACTATATATACAGTATATTATTATAAAAAAGGGAGGTGACCAACATGGCAACAAAAGCGTTGAATTTCAGGATGGATGAAAAAGAAATGGTTGATTTAAAGAAAGTTGCTGCCGTTTTCAATATAAGCGTTACTGACTTGGTCAAAGATGCAATTAAGGAGCATGTCACAAAATTAAAAAAGGATCCTTTCTACAGGCTGACAGCAAATGTGGAGAACGCTACCGAAGCAGAAACAGAAGAAATATTAAAAGAATTAGAGAACATGTCAGATGACGATCTTTCCATAGTTTCGGTTAAACATGTTTCGGTTTGATATTTGGGTGACGATATGAGTAAAAAAATATCAACCGAGTATGAAATTCAGTACACAAAAAAGGCGGAGAAATTTTTTAAAAAGCATGAAAAGGTCCGTGAACAGTATGAATTATCTATTCAACGATTGATTACTGATGATCATCCGGAAGAGATAGATGTCAAAAAAATCAGTGGCAAAATGAACGAGTATTTTCGTATCAGGCTGGGTAACTACCGGGTTATATATGCAGTCATTAACAAACGGATTGTTGTAATCAATACGTTGCTGGCGGGAGCACGTGGGGATGTGTATAAGAAGATGACGAATCTAAACTAAAGGATACATTATGCTGTCCGCAAAGTGATCGACTGCTATGAGAACGCACAAAAGCAGTACCCGGAGTAGTACCGGATTTATTGAACAAAAAGGATTATAGGTGCAAAATGAAAAGAGAAATTTTAAAAAAAGCGCTGTTGCTGCTTCCCCTGCTTGGAATTATGGGAGGCGCCTATTTCCCGGAACCGGCTGAAGCCGCAGAACCCTGGCCGCCGCGGGATAATTTTTACTGGCTGGGGCAGATTAACAAGGCCAGTGATATCATCAATACGGATGAAAAGCTGCTGACGAAAGAAGAAGGTCGGCGTTTTGCCGCTGCCATTCAGAAGGTGCTGGATGACGGCAATAAAAAGGGAGCGGAACGTCCTACGGTTGTCATTACGTTTGAGCCGTTTCTTATTAAAGCTGGTGGACCGGATATTACCAAGATTCATGCCGGACGTTCCAGTCAGGACATGCTGACTACGGTGAGTATTTTAATGCAGCGGGAGCAGTTGCTGGAACTTTCCGTTGCGTTGAACAAGATGACGGCGACGCTGCTGAATCTGGCCCGGGCTCATGAAGGAACGCTGATTCCCAATTATACTAACGGTGTGCAGGCCCAGCCTAACAGTCTGGGGCATTTTCTGCTGGCTTATGTGAATGCGTATGAAAGAGATCACGACCGGATTCAGGAATATTATAAGCGTCTGAACCGTTCGCCTATGGGTGCAACCGTGCTGAACGGTACGGGCTGGCCCTTGAACCGTGACCGTATGGCGGCATACCTTGGTTTCGACGGCCTCGCTTATAATACGTATGACGCGGGGCAGGTCTTTCCGCAGGAGGCGCCGATAGAAATGGGAGGCATTGCCAGCAGCATCGCCATCCATACCACAAGTCTGATCCAGGAGATTATGCAGCAGTATGCACAGCCGCGTCCCTGGATTTTGTTGCAGGAAGGCAATGGCAACACATATGTTTCAAGCGCCATGCCGCAAAAGCGCAACCCGGGGATTTTAAACCGTTGCCGTACGGACAGTTCCACGTTGCTGGGCCTGGCAGTAGGAGAGGCATTCCGTGCTCATAATATACCGGCCGGGATGGCGGACGGACGAATCCGGGGTACAGATACGATTGTGAAGAAAACCACCAGTGTAGTGAACCAGCTGGACCGTATTTTACAGGTTCTTGATATCCGGCCTGAACGGGCGTTAGAGGAATTGAATCTGGACTGGACCTGTTCCCAGGAAATTGCGGACGTGATGATGCGCAAGCATAATATTCCGTTCCGCTCCGGGCATCATTTTGCTTCGGAAATTGTCACCTACGCGAGGGCACGCAACATTACGCCGGTGGATTTTACTTACGCCCATGCTCAGGAAGTTTACCGGAACGTTGCTGCAGCGGACGCATCGCTGCCCCGGGAGCTGCCCCTGACTGCGGAAGAACTGCAGGAAGCAAAAGACCCGGCAGGTATTATCCGGAATCGGGCAGTAAAGGGCGGACCGCAGCATGGAGAGATGCAGATTATGTTTGCGGAGGCGCAGAAGGTTTTGAATGCAAATATTGTCTGGCAGAAGAATGCGGCGGGCAAAGTGGGCAATGCGGAAACAAAACTGAACAATGATTTTGCTAAGCTGCTGCAAGACAATTAAATTCATAAAACATTAAGGAGAAAGGGTATGGTGTAATGAGAATCGCAGTTACCTACAAAGACGGAGAAGTATTTCAGCATTTCGGTCATTCAGAACAGTTTAAACTGTATGATACAGAAGGTGAAAAAATAACAGGGGAGCAGATCGTTGATACCAATGGAAGCGGTCACGGCGCATTAGCAGGTTTTTTACAGGCGGCCAGGGTCGATGCGCTGATTTGTGGCGGCATTGGTATGGGTGCCCGGATGGCGCTGGCAGATGTAGGAATCAAGCTTTATGCCGGAGTTCAGGGTTCAGCAGATGAGGCGGCGAAGTCTCTTGTCGAAGGAACGCTAACGTATGATCCGGATACCTGTTGCGACCATCATGAACACCATCACGGCGATTGTGGTCATGAGCATTGTTCAGACCATGGTTGCCATGGAAATTAGAGATAGGACAAATTTGATGGATTTATTTCTGACATTTGCTAAATCGTGATTTAACAGGATAATTGATATGATCAACATAACTCTCTGTCCTTTGAAACCGGACGATCAGTTCCCGGACGGGATGTTCCGTTTTGAAAAAATAGTGAAGTAAATCGCAATTTGTCATGAGTGTAGAATAACAGTGTTACGTTGTTGTTTTTCTTACAACCGTGGATTTTTCCGCGGCTGTTTTGTTAGTATAGGCTTTCTGCAAGCAGCGTCCATAAAAATGCAAAATTAAATAAGATCCTGAATCGGATAAATTATAGAGTGAGCCGTGTAGGATATAAATATAATAGGAAGAAAAATTGAAAAATGGATTTTTCTACAAAAAAATTAAATAAGTACTTGACAACACGGGACGTTTGATGTACAATTACCTTGTGTTCGAAACCTTTGTTTTTAAATCAACGGAAGACTTCGGATCAAACGATACCGACGGCTTCAAATTACGTTTCTGCGTTCGGCCTAAGGCCGGATGGATACGCAGTCAATCATTCAAGTTCAATCGTTAATTGTCAGAGATGTTTTTTGAAGTTTGCGGGTGCGGTTTGATCCGAAGTCTTTTTTCTTTGCAGAAAGGAGGAACGAACCATGTCTGAAGTTATTCAGCGCACTGCCAACGGGGTCGATGTCATCTCGTTGGACACCTTCAATTGTGACAGGCGGACCCTCTGCATCCGGGGTGAGATCACTCAGGAGAGCGCCTTCGAGTTTGCCCTGACCGCAGCGTACCTCAACAGCCTCAGCGAAACCGAGGCCATCACCGTGTACATTAACAGCCCGGGAGGCGATATCGACGCGGGCCTCTTGATGTACGACGTTATCCAGGCCAGCCCGGCCCCCATACGGGTGGTGGCTCTGGGAACCGCCTACAGCATGGCGGCTCTGCTGTTCGCCAGCGGCCTGCACGGTCGTTATCTTTTGCCCAACAGCAAGCTGATGTTACACGAACCCCTGCTGGGTTACCCCATCGGAGGCAACACCTCGTCCATCAAGACGATCTCCGACGATCTGCTTGCGACCCGGGACAAGCTCAACACGCTCCTGGCAAAGCACACCGGCAAGACCCGGGAGCAAATCGAAGAAATTACAAAACACGACCATTTCTTCACGGCTGACGAAAGCGTAGCCTTCGGTCTGGCCGATGAAGTCATTACGTTCGACAGATTGGTAAAGGAGGGATGCTGATATGTCGAGAAGTAACCGTAGCTTTTCTGATAGGAACAAGATTGCAGGGCTGGTAAGCGTGTTGGAAGAACGCAAGACCGGATTGGTGGAGGAGGGTTCCTCCAAAATTAAGAAAGAACCGGCATGGGAGAAGGAATATGATTCCCTGATCCTTGGCGACGGCCCGAAAGGGACGTACAGCATGGACCCGAAAGTTTCCCAGGTCAACAATAACGTGCTGGTCATCGCTGGCACGGGCGGCGGCAAGACCAAGAGCGTGGTGGAGGCTAACCTGCTCCACGCCTTCCACCAGAGCATGGTGGTGCTGCTGACCAAGCGCCGCCTGCTGGACCAGTACGGCCCCCTGCTCAAAAGCAGGGGGTACGATGTCAAGGTGCTGGATCTGGTCCATCCGGCACAGTCGGACGTGGGGTACGACCCCATGTTGCACCTCAGGGATGATACCGACATCATAGGGCTGGCCAAGGCGCTGGTCTCAGCGTCCGGCTGTACTTCGGCAAAAGAGCCCTACTGGGAGAACAGCGCTGCCGATCTCTTCGCAGCCTTCATCAAACTCGCCAGGCTGCTGTACTGGGACTGGGCACGTATGGACAGAGTCCTCAAACTCATCCGGAAAATAGATTACCCCCCGGCCCTGGATGAGGATGACTGCGCCAGCATGTCCAAGCTCCGAACCCTGAACCCCGTCGACCAGTTTGTTGCGTTGCGGAAGAAAGACCCGCAGATGTTCATGAGCTGGCTTCAGTACAGTAACAACGCCTCCAACACAAAAGCCTGCATCCAAAGCATGTTGTTCTCCGCAGTGAACGGCGTGCTGACCGAGGGGATCCAGCAGATCATGGCGATGCCAAAACAGCTGGAGTTCACGGACCTGGTCAATCACAGGACCGTGCTGTTCGTCCTCACCAGCCCGGTCAATCCCGCACTGCACCCCTTCGCCAACCTGATGTTGGGCACCCTGTTCAAAGAACTCTTTGAATATGCGGAAAGCCTGCCGGGCGGGCGCGTTCCGGTTCCCCTGACGGCGATCTGCGACGATTTCGCCACCGGTGGGCAGATACCGAAATTCCAGCAGCACATCAGTATCTTCCGCGAGAAAGGAATCTCGGTGATGATGCTGGTGCAAAGCCTGTCCCAACTGGAGTCCATGTATGGTCCGGCCGCTTCCGTTACCATCCAGGACAACACGGACAACATCGTTTATATGGGCGGCAACAACCTGGATACCGCTGAGCAGATGGCCCGGCGCATCAACAAGCCCATGGATGAGGTGCTGGCCCTTCCCCGGGGACAGATCTACCTCTTCCGCAGCGGGCAGAAAGGACTCCAGCTGCAGCGGTACCAGATTTTCAACGATCCGCTGTATAAGCAGAAGATCGCCCCGCTGGAAGCCGCAAACACAAGATAACGTATCCCGTATGTACCGTACCCGGGCAGGACCTGGGTGCGGTACATCTGATTGGCGCTAAAACCCAAAGAAATGCCCTCACTCTGATTTGTTCCAGAGTGAGGGCATTAACTATTCTTATTGCAATTTTAGAGAGTGCGAAACCCCCTCATTATTAAATTATCAGAGTACTGATGTCTGCCATAATCACGCGTACCGTTGACCGAGCATGTTCTCCTTGCCCTGGCGTTTTACCTCATACATCAGTTCATCCGCTTTTACAAACATGCTCCGCAGATCATCTGCTGTCTCAGCCACACCGTATACATAACCGGCAGAAAACTTAATATCAGGTTTATTATCGCTGTGGCTCAGTTTGTCCATACGATTCCTCATTTGATGAAGCTGGTTAGCGAATAAACCGGTATCCAGGTCTTTCCGTATCAGAAGAAACTCATCGCCGCCGTAACGGTAGGCGTCAGTATTGGTAAAAAACTCTTTTAATCCGTTGCTTATTGCCCGTAATACATCATCCCCGGCATCATGACCGTACTTGTCGTTGATTTGTTTAAAATTATCTACATCCATATAGGCGGCGATAAGGTTAGTACCTATATAATTATCGTAATTCGCACGCAGGGCATGACGGTTATATAAACCGGTGAGAGGGTCGGTCTCGCTTTGGGTTTTCAGCTTCTCGTTATATTCCCGCAGCTGTCCGTTGGCTTTTATCAGTTCCCTTTGCGACTTTTTCCAGCGGTACCGCAGGGTCGCGACGATCGTGGTGTTGATGATAACGCTGATTGCAATCGTTAATATCTTTTGGAAATTAACGGCAGTGTAGCTGAAAAAGCTGTGGTTCGTAGAAAAGAAAAACATGGAGTACAAAATAATCAGCGCTGCGGAAATAACACCTGCCGTACGACCAAACATGCCGGTGAAAATAATCAGTCCGGTTATCAGCACCATATTCGGATTGGGAATTTTCAAAAACCAGGCGATGGCAATCAACAGGGCCATGCCCAGAAAAGCTATCAATGAAGTGATAATCAAATTGCCGTTTTCTTCTTGATTAAAAGCAGTTTTAGTTTCCATTTCGTGTGAGCTCCGGTTTCTTTAGGAATTGTACGATATGTATCTGCAATTCTTATTATTATAAAAAGAAAAACAATCATTGTCAAATTTCAGGGAGTTTTTCAAAATACTGAAAAAGAAAAGAGTTTTAATGCGCAGGGTATTTTTTAACTGGGAAGCATAATGTACCGTTTATCTTCATTAATAAAAAATAAGGTGTTACTTTGTTTCTGTTTCTTTTAATTCGACAGAGGCGTCTCATATGCCTTGTGGAAAACTAAATATTTAGTAGTTTTGACACCTTAACCATAATTAAGTTAATCAATGTTAATAGTACATATCGTAATTTGCCTCAGTAAAGATGAATATGATATAATTAAAAAACGATTTACGACAGCGTCAATTTTGCTGGACCTGTCTTGTATATATAATAAAAGATATGATTCTTTTGTTCCCTATCTGCAAAAAAATAAATAAAATCAGGAGGAAACTATGAAACGGTCAAAATTTTTAATGGTATTATTGATGGGGATTCTGCTTTTGGCGACAACTGCGACGGCGTTTGCCGCCACGGTTCAGGAACAGCGGGAAGAAACCCGGCACAAGGTTGCGGAAACCTTAAATAAACTGTACGAACGGAAACCGTCTGCCCGGACGGCGCTGAAAAATGCGGAAGGCTATGCCGTGTTTGTCAACACCGGCATAAAATTAGGAATCCTGGGTGATTCCCATGGTCGTGGGCTCGCGCACAATAATAAAACCGGGGAAGAAATCTTCATGCGGATGAAAGAATTTCAGGCAGGTCTGGGCCTCGGCATCAAAGAATACGCTTTGATTTTTGCCTTTATTGACAAAACAGCATGGGATAGATTTATTTCTTCGAAAGTGTCTTTTGGGGGACAGGCAGATGTAACAGCCGATGACGGAGTCAACGGTGGTTCCTTTGAGGGTGCGGTCCAGGCGGCGCCCGGGACTTTCGTTTATCAGATGACAACAAAAGGACTTGCAGCAGAACTTTCTCTTAAAGGAACAAACTATTACAGAGACAAGAAGCTGAATGCTGCAGACGTTGAGAAAAAAGGAAATTCTGGACGAAAATAACGTAGGGTTTTTGCCTGTATCATAAATCCACCAAAGACAATGCTTCAAAAATTGGATACTGATAAGATTAATAATGTTAATCGAAAGATTTATCACAGCAAGCTATTCAACAGTCGTGGATCTTCAACATCCACGACTGTTGTTTTAATATGGAAATTTTCAGTTTTGCTTAAGGAAACGCTGGTTAAATGAGTTTGTGCGATGACCGCAGGCTTTTTGCGACTAACAAAGAAATGGCCCGAAGGCGCCGCCGTAGACGCGTTGAGGGACATTCACGCAGTCAGTCACAAAAAGCACCGGTCAGCGTGAGAAGAATGAATCAGCGTTTCCTTAAAGTCGTAGATTTATTTTCTGCGGCTGTTTTGTTATAATTAAATAAATCAATGTTTATCATACGAATCACGGTTTGTCTCCACATTCATTATCATTTCACTACAATCTTCTTAATAATAAAAAACATGCTGCCGGCTCGTTTTGTTGAAGGGAATCAAAATGAAAAAAACTGTCCCGGAGAAAAATGAAAACCATATTGACGGATCTCGCCCTGATTTTTGTTTGCTGACGCCCTGGCACCGGGCGGAGGCCGTAACTTCGTATACGACGCCCAACGGATTGTTCTTCTGTCAGAAAGAACGGACTGAGGGTCATTGCAGTATAGGAGGGGGATAAGGTTACGGCGATTTGCAAAAGAATAAGGTAATCGTTTTTAAGTTTTTTGAGCAAAGAGTTTTCTATGGAAGAGAGAAAGCATGAACTGGTTATTTAAAATTTTATATCAGAATATCGAAGTGTATGCGTGAGACGAAAAAAGATTGTTGCGAAGGAGGTTCAGGAAAAAATGGAAATGCAGCAAGACGGAAACAAAATAATTCGGGACGGCGATTATGACAAGGCGCTGGCCGTCAGGTGCATAAACGGCACTTTTGTCGGCAGGGAGACGGACGGAATCATTTCCTACAAGGGCATCCCCTTTGTGGGAAAACAGCCCGTTGGAGACCTGCGCTGGAAAGCACCGGTGGACGTTGCTCCGGACAACGGTGTCTACGAGGCATATCACTATGGGAAAGCCCCCGTCCAGGCGCCGGGCGATCCCGCTGCCGAATATGGTATGGGAGAGGACTGCCTGTACCTGAACATCTGGAAGACCGACGAGGCGGCGGCAAGTCATATACCTATCTCTTCACGCCCGAGTCCTCGTTGCCTTTGGTAAAATGCGGACATGCAATCGAACTGTCGTCGGTATTCAACCATCCGGAGATGACGGACTTCACGGGAAGGGCATTCGACGCAACTTTTACGAAGACCATGCGCAAGATGTGGGTACAGTTTGCAAGGACCGGCAATCCGTCGCTGGGCGCAGACGTGTCTCCCGATGGCAAGGCGCATGAGTGGCCGCTCTATAATTTGAAGGGCAGGCAGGTGATGGTTCTCGGAGAGAAGGATATCTACCCGGCAAAGGAGTCTGCGTTGCAGATTGTTGATTGGGAAAGAACTTATTTCCTGACTAATTATTTTATGCCGTGACAGGTATGAAAATACGTTCAAACTATTTTTCGTTCAGTGGAATGAAAGAATATTCTATTAGGAACCAACGAAACCAAAGAGTCCAATCCCTGATCCTCTTGCACAAATACCTGTGTCTGAATTAAATTTAAGTTGGATAGAGCCGGGACAGCCGATGGGTAAGGTGGAAGAAGTGTATGATATGAAATAATATGATTGGACAGGAAAACAGTAGATGTGAGCGTGAATACAAATCGTTGTGTGATTTGTAATAAGGATGAGTGGTTTGCTTTTGAAAGAGCAGCCGGTTAAGTGGAAAGACGGGAGCGGCAAAGGAAATGAACAGCAAAGGATTAACCACCGCGGAAGCCCTGGAGAGGGCGAAGCAGGGAAAGAATGTACTCACCCAGGGAAAGAAGAAGAGTTTGTTTTCCGTGATTGCGGAGCAGTTTGCGTCACCGCTGCTGCTTCTGCTGGTGGCTGCCTCGGTCATTTCCATCATGACCGGGGAAATCGTGGACGGCATCATTATCATCGTAGTGGTGCTGGCCAATGTCATCATCGGCACCGTGCAGGAACTGTCGGCGGAGAAATCGGTTGAGGCATTGCGGCGGATCAATGCGTCCACGGCGGTGGTGATCCGGGACGGTGTGGAGACGGAGATCCCGGCGGCGGATCTGGTGGTGGGCGATTACGTGATCCTGGAGGCGGGGCGCGTGGTGCCTGCGGATCTTGCCCTGGTGCAGACCAGTTCCCTGAAGGTGAATGAATCGGCCCTGACAGGCGAGAGCGTTGCGGTGGAAAAGGACTGCAGCGAAACCAGCGATGAGAAGACGCCCCTCGGCGACCGCAAGGATAAGGTCTTCATGTCCACCTTGGTGGAATACGGACGCGGCGAGGGCGTGGTGGAAAAGATCGGCGACCATACCGAGATCGGCAAAATTTCGGGCATGCTGCATCAGATCGAGAAGCAGGAGACGCCGCTGCAGAAAAATCTGGACAGCATCTCTAAGGTGCTGGGCATCGCGGGCGTAGTCCTGTGTATTGTGATGTTTGCCTGTCAGATTTTTATTTACCGCACGCCTGTCATTGAAACCCTGATGATCTCCATCGCCTTTGCCGTGGCGGTCATCCCGGAAGGGCTGGCCACTGTGGTAACGCTGGTGCTTACAGCGGGCATTCAGGAGATGAGCAAGCGTAACGCCATCGTGAAGCAGATTCACGCGGTGGAAACCCTGGGCGCAGTGAATGTAATCTGTTCTGATAAGACGGGCACCCTGACCCAGAACCGGATGACGGTGGTGAAGTGGTATCTTGCAGGCGAGGCAGTGGAGCCGGAAGAGCTGCCCCCGGACAGCAAAGTCTTTGCCAGACTGCTGGAAGGTTTTCTCGCCTGTAACGACGCAAAGTATTCCGAAGAGACTGGCGAGGAAATCGGCGATCCCACGGAAACCGCGTTCATCAAGTACGCGAAGGATAAGAAGCTGGGCTATTACGACATCATGCGTGATATCACCCGGTTTGATGAGATTCCCTTTGATTCCGACCGGAAGATGATGACTACCCTGGACCGGGTGGAACGGAATGGCGAAATAAAGAATATTTCCTATACCAAGGGCGCCATTGATTCCGTCATCGTCCGGTGTGACCGCATCCTGGATGAGGACGGCATACGGGAGATTACCAACGAGGACGTGGTCCGGGCTACCCAGTCAGCGGATATCATGAGCTCCGAAGCACTCCGGGTGCTGGCCCTGGCCTACCGGGAAGGGGATACGGTTCCCCAGGAAAAGGGTATGATCTTCGTGGGGCTGGGCGCCATGATCGACCCGCCCAAGGAAGGCGTGAGGGAAACTGTGGATGAATGTCACCACGCGGGCATCGACGTGGCCATGATCACGGGCGACCATAAGATCACGGCCTTTGCCATCGCCAAGGAGCTGGATATCGCCACGGATATTTCCCAGAGCATTTCCGGCGCGGAAATCGATGAGATGGATCCCGAAGAGTTCAAGAAGAATGTGCTGGATTACCGCGTCTTCGCCCGGGTATCGCCGGAGAACAAGGTGCAGATCGTGCAGGCGTTCCAGTCTCACGGCAAGATCTGCTCCATGACCGGGGACGGCGTCAATGACGCGCCTTCCCTGAAAGTGGCGGACATCGGCGTGGCCATGGGCATCGGCGGCACGGAAGTGGCCAAGGATGCGGCGGAGATGATCCTGGTGGACGACAATTTCATCACCATTAAGAACGCGGTGATGGAAGGCCGCAACCTGTTCAACAATATTAAGAAATCGGTCGTGTATCTGCTGCGCTCCAATTTCGGCGAGGTGGTGCTGATGGCGTCGGCTATTTTCGCGGGCCTGTCTTCGCCCCTTTCCACCATCCAGATCCTGTGGGTGAACCTGCTGACGGATACGGCGCCTTCCCTGGCCCTGGGCATGGACGTGGGCTCGGACGCTGTCATGAATGAAAAGCCCCGAGACGTAAAGGCCGGCATTTTAAACCGGAGCGATTACCTGAATATCGTGATACAGGGCCTGATCAGCGGCGGCGTGACGCTGCTGGCGTTCCTGCTTCCTGTGATCATGCAGTACGGGACGGGAAATATTCTGGCGAATCTGGAAGGAAACGAAGAACTGTTGAAACTGTGCCGGACCTACTGCTTTAGCACCCTGGCTATCAACGAGATGCTGATGGCGTACGTATGCAAGACCAAAGGCAGTCTGGCCTTTGCCACGAAAGAATCCTGGAACAACAAAGCCCTCAATATCATCACGGCCGTGGGCATCCTGCTGCAGATCGGCATCCTGGTGGTTCCCCCCATGCGCACCCTGCTGAAGCTGGCGCCTGTGGGAACGGTTGACATCGCGCTGATCCTCTTCATCGCGGTGGCCGGCGTCCTGATCAACGCGGCGATTACCCTGGCGAAAGAGCGGCTGGACATCAAACGGGAAAGAAATCTGTAAGGGGATAGAGCGCAGCCCCGAATATTCGGGAACAGAAAGAACGATATTGAAAGAAAAATGATGTGGCAAATTGATGAGCAGGGGATATCATAGCTAACTATTTACAAGAGGGAAACGAACATGAGCCATAATAAAGCGTTGGATAATCTGACACGGGAACAGCTGGCCGAGCTTTTGGAAATTTATGCCAAAAATTGGCTCGCGGCAGATGGTATCTGGTTTCAGTCCGTTGAAAAACGGCGGGGTATGGAAGAGGCCATGTACCACGATGTAGAAATCTGGAAAAAGTTTACGGTCGTGGAAGCCTTGAAACTGAAAAAGTTCTTACATCTGCCGGAACATGCCGGACTGGAGGGATTGGCGAAGGCGTTGTCACTCAGGTTTTATGCCAACATTAACGACGACGAGATCCGTATTGAAGGGAACACGCTGTTTTATCGCATGGTTGATTGTCGCGTACAAACGGCAAGGAAACGAAAGGGGATGGATTTTCATCCCTGCAAAACAGTGGGGATAGTGGAATATGGAGAGTTTGCCCGGGCCATTGACGATCGCATCACCTGTGAGTGCGTCAGCTGTTTTCCGGACATTACGGATGAAACCTGCTGCTGCAGTTGGAAATTTACGCTGGAAGAGCAAGACGTGAAGACGAAATAGAATACGTCAGCCTTCCCGTTTGATAAAATGCTTCATCATGATGAGTTGAATTCTCAATACTTAAGTTTTTAATCATAGATATATTTTACAAAGTGTGGTAAAATGTGTTGAGAAAGAATCAGTATTCAACTGATACAGTTTTCAGGCTGTATACTACACTGCACATCAGGTTTTTAGCAGGAGAACAGAAAGATCATGAACATCATCGATTCACAAAGCGCCCAGCGGTTCAATCTCAACGAACAGTCGCTGCAGGCTATCCGCCAGTTCGGGGAGTATTTTCCCGGAGGTTTTTTTATCTATAGGGAAGAAGGAAACAAAGAACTGTTATATGTCAACTCGGCACTGCTGGAAATTTTCGGCTGCCGTGACCTGGACGAATTCAAACAGCACACGGGTTTCGTTTATACAGGAATGCTGCATCCCGATGTCCGGGAAAAAATCAATTCCGCAATCAAAACAAAATATTCTTCCAATAAATCAATTATCGGACACATCATCTACCGCGTCCTTCGCAGGGACGGCGCTACCCGCTGGGTCGATACCTACGGGCATTACGCCGTGTCGGAAGAATACGGCGGTGTGTATTTTGTCTTTGCTACAGATATCACGGAACAAAAGCTGGCGTCGGAATCTTCCAAAGAGTTGAACCGGTCCGTCTTTGAAGCCCTGACCAGCAGCTACGACTCTGTCCTCCTGATCAAAGACCTGGATACGGAACGGATATCCCTGTTCCGTCACCCCAATAAGGAAGATGATGTCGCCCATATCCGGACCGCTCTCCGGCAGGCAAATTATACGGAAGCCACGAACCACTATATTGATACCATGGTCCTTCCGGAAGACCGGGAATGGTTCCGCAGGGAAACCGCCTTACCGAACGTAAAGAAAGCGCTGGCGGAAAACAAACATTTTGCCGTCACCTACCGTCGCACCTTAAACGGAGAGAGCCGATATTACCGGGTGGAGTTTATCCGGCTGAAATTAAAAGACGGCAAATCCGGCATCATCTACGGCTTCAAAGATGTGGACGACGAAGTCCGCAACGAAAAGAAGTTGAAGACGGATTTACAGGCAGCCATTCTGGCGCAGAAACAACAGGAAAAAGAATTTTATATTGTGCAGGACATGGCCCTGAAAGATCCGCTGACCGGCATTAAAAACAAACGTGCTTTTAAGCAGCGGGAAAACCAGCTGAATCAGGTAATTAAGAAGAAGGAACCGCTGCAGTTTGCAATTGTTGTCTGCGATGTCAACGACCTGAAAGTGATCAACGACACCCAGGGCCATCTGGCCGGGGATCAGTATATCAAAAACACCTGCGCATTCATCTGCCACGTGTTCCAGCACAGTCCGGTTTTCCGCTTTGGCGGAGATGAATTTGTGGTCATCCTTACCGGGAGCGATTTTGAAAACCGGGAACAGCTGATGCAGGAACTGGATCAAAACAACCGGAAAAACCTGCTCACAGGAGACCTGGTCGTTGCCAACGGGTTAGCTGAGTTTGATCCGTCAAAGGATACCTGCACTAATGATGTGCTGCAGCGGGCCGACAATTCCATGTACGAAAACAAGATGCAGCTGAAAGGCATGCGCTGACCGAACCCACTTGATTAACTACATATTGTGAGAAGAATTGTCCACAAAAAGATGCCGGAAGAGGCATTTGCAGAACGGTTTGGTGACATTTTTTAAAAAAATATCAGTTTTTTTCGGGTTTTTCGCATTTTACCCCTTGCAAACTGTGATAAATACTGATATTATATTTATGAACCCAGTGTTTATGTACTCTCACAAAAAAATTTTTACAAAAGGAGCGTTCATCATGAACAAAAAAGAACTCGTAGCAGCCGTTGCCGCAAAAACCGAAATGACCCAGGTAAGCGTAGAAAAAGCCCTGAAAGCCATCATCGAAGCAACCGTTGCCGAAGTTGCCAAGAAAGGTAAAGTACAGTTGATCGGCTTTGGTACCTTCGAAGCCCGTGAACGTGCTGCCCGCACCGGAAAGAACCCGCAGAATGGCAAACCGATCAAGATTGCCGCTGCTACCGTTCCTGCATTCAAAGCAGGCAAAGCCTTTAAAGAAGCTGTCAATGCAAAACCGGCCAAAAAGAAAGCCGCAAAAAAAGGTAAAAAATAATTCATGATAACCGGCCCGCCGCAGAGATGTGGCGGGCTTTTTTGCTGACAGGGAAAACGGCCGGCAGTTTTCAAACTCGGATAATTTTGGTATAATTATAATAAGTTAACTGCACCGACGAATTCAAGAAGAAGCGTTGTCAGAAAAGAGGGATAACATGAAATACGTAGAAATTAAAGCTGTCGAAGTAAACAACATCAGCCCTGACCGGTTGGAGGACTCGGTCCTCCTTGCGGTAGACGAAACCAAAACAAAAGTGGAAGAGGTTCCTTCCGTATTGCGTAAAATCATCAAAAAGAAATATAACGTCAGGGAATTCGGCGAGGAATTCAAAAAAGATCAGATCCTGTTCGGCAAGGAAATGGACGAGATCGATGAAGAACTTCTGAACGAATACGGTTTATACACCGTTACCATCCAGGAAATCAAAGTCAATTGGGACGATGGTATGACGCTCTGATACGGGAGGAAACAGTCACATGGATTTTTGGCGGGCAAGCAGCCTGGAAGATCAGATTGACGTAGCGGCAGGCCGGCAGGAGGCCGACCTTGTGTTAAAAGGGGGGCACGTGTTCAACGTGTTCCTGAAAACCTGGGAAGATGCGGATATTGCCATCAGCGGCAGTAAGATTGTCGGTATCGGTAACTACACGGGCAAACATGTTCTTGATGTGACCGGCCTGTATCTTACGCCGGGGCTGATGGACGCCCATGTGCATTTTGAAAGTTCCATGCTTTCCCCCCGGGAAATGGTGAAGGTGCTGTTGCTGAACGGTGTAACCGGCGCGATTGCGGATCCCCACGAAATTACCAACGTGCTGGGGGAAAAGGGCTTCCGGTTTATGCTGGAAGAGACGGAAGGCATTCCGTTTTCCGCGTACCTGATGGTTCCTTCCTGTGTGCCGGCGACGGATATGGACACCTCCGGCGCCCGGATCACTCCGGAAAATATGGAACGGCTGCGCAATCTGAGTCCCCGTGTGCTGGGGCTGGCGGAAATGATGAATTTCCCCGGCATTTTGTCCAAGCTGCAGGGAGAAATGGATAAGCTGAAGCTGTTCTACAAGCAAAAGATGGACGGACATGCGCCGGGCATTTCCGGCAAAGACCTGAATGCCTATGTTGCTTCCGGGATTACGACGGAACATGAATGTGTGACGCCTGCGGAAGCGCTGGAGAAAATTAAACGGGGCATGTATGTGTTCCTGCGGGAAGGCAGCGCGGCCCATAATCTGGTGGATCTGCTTCCGGTGCTGGACAAAGCGGATAACCGGCGGCTATGCCTGTGCACCGATGACCGGCACGCGGACGATTTGATTGAGCAGGGCAGCATCAACTATCTGATAGATATCGGTATGTCTCTCGGTTATGAGGCGGAAGACCTGATTCCCATGGCGACGCTGAACGTTGCCGAGTGCTACGGACTGCAACAGGTCGGCGCGCTGGCGCCGGGTTATCAGGCGGATATCGTTGCCTTTGAGGGACTTCGGCCCTTCCAACCGGTCCACGTGGTAAAGGGCGGCGCGCTGGTAGTAAAGAACCGCAAACTGTTGTGGAAGAGCAAGCCGGTGCTGAAGATGCCGGGCCAGTCCATGAACATGCCTGCGGTGACGAAAGAAGATTTGAGAATTCCCGCGAAGCCCGGTAAACGGATACGCGTGATCGGCATCAGCCAGACCCAGCTGCTGACTACCAAGCTGCACATGGAGCCTGCGATTCGGAATGGGGAGGCTGTCAGCGATACAGAACGGGATATTCTGAAGATGGCCGTGTTCGAACGCCATCACAACACAGGGAATGTGGGCCTGGGCTTTGTCTACGGATTCGGGTTGAAACGGGGCGCCATTGCTACAACGGTGGGGCACGATTCTCACAATTTATCTGTAGTAGGCACCAACGATGAGGATATGGTGGTGGCTGTGAACCGGCTGCGGGAAATCGGAGGCGGTCTGATCATCGTCAGCGAAGGGGAAGTACGGGCGACTGTGCCGCTGGCCATTGCCGGACTGATGAGCGACCGGGATGCGGTGGTTGTAAATTCCCAAATCAGCCAGCTAGAGTTCTGGGTAAAGGAACTGGGCATACCGGAAGAATTCAGTACCTTTATGATCCTGGCTTTCCTTTCCCTGCCTGTCATTCCGGAGCTGCGGCTGACAGACCGGGGCCTGGTGGACGTGGTTCGCTTTGAACATGTGGATTTGTGGTGTGAGTAATAAAAAATGCGCGCCGGAATTGCTGCCTGCTTCCGGCACGTATTTTTTCGAAAATATGTTCTAAAAAACTTAAAACTGTGCTATAATACATTTCGGAGATAGTCGATGGTCGGTTCCCCCAATCCCCAAGGAGAGGGGGCGATACTATGACAGTGTTTGAAGCGTTATCCCTTGCGGTGGCGTTTGCAATGTTAATGGTATTTGTGGTTTCTCACAAAAAATGAGAAAACCGCCGATTGACGGTCGGCGGTTTTCAAACCTATTGATTTAGGGGAAGCCGACGTCCCACATCGGCTATCTCTACTTGTATTATAGCACAAATTTTAAAATTTACAATGCAATCAGTGTAAAATTCATTTTTCCGTAGCATTATCTTTGACAGCTTCCGGTATCGGCGTTTCAAAGTAGATGCTGCGGCTGGGGAAGGCGCAGCTTACTCCGTTCTCTTCCAGAATTCTCATGACTTCCAGATTAAACTTTTCCCGGATTTTATGATACATGGAATTCTTAAGAGCATAGTTTTGCGTGTTCTCAGGTACTTTGGCGTAACAGACGATGCGAATGTTCAGGGAGCTGTCGCCGAATTCGAAGAAATTAACATCAAATCCTTCACTGTAAATGTCATCCATCTGCTCACATAGCTGCCGGATCTGCTGACAGACATTCTGCAGCTGCTCCCGGGTAGTGCTGTAGGTGACGCCCAGCAGGAACTGGATGCGGTACTTCTGACGCTGGGTGTAGTTGATGATAGACGTGTTGCTCAGGAGGTTGTTGGGCACATACACCAGTTCCTGATAAAACGTCCGGATGCAGGTGCTGCGAAACGAAACTTTTTCCACGATGCCTTCCACATTGTTGGCGGAAATCCAGTCGCCGACCACAAAGGGACGCTCCGTGATGATGATAATGCTGCCGAAAACGTTAGCCAGGGAATCCTTGGCGGCAAAGGCGATGGCCATGGCGCCAATACCCAGAGAGGCAATGAATGCGGTGATGTCGTAGTCCCATTCCTTGGCTACCATGACAACGCCCAGCATGATGCACAGCAT
This sequence comes from Acidaminococcaceae bacterium, assembly GCA_017443005.1. GTDB lineage: Bacteria > Bacillota > Negativicutes > Acidaminococcales > Acidaminococcaceae > Succiniclasticum. Next base: position 3,037 of record JAFSPK010000116.1, on the reverse strand, counting down.
ATGTGCCAGAGCGGAAATCAGCTCGCCGATGGTTTCGTCAATGTGCTGGTTGGAACGCTTCAGCAGCTGCATGATGAGTCCGTGCCCTGCGTCGCACAGATTGTACACGCCTCCGATGAGGCAGATGATCAGGCTGCTGCGCAGGATCTTATCAAACGCAGGATGCTGGGAAAACGGATTCAGGGGACTGAGGACGATGAAAGAATAAAAAGCCAGAATCCACAAAAAAGCCTGGATGGGATGGTTAAAGGCCTTCGCGAAGCTGTCGATATAATCATAATGGTACCGCTCTTTTAAATGCGTTGTCAGCTTCAAGATGAATGAACGGTAACAGATGCGGAAAAACAGAATCGAAGCACAGGTCAGGATGGAAGCTCTCCACAGAGGCCATTGAACGGCCCAGAACTCCGGCGTCAGCAAGGCCGAAGCAGCGGAAGAAACGGACGTAAAAACGGAAGTAAAAAAAGCAGACATGGGAACCCCTCTTTACAGTGTAAGAAAACCTTTAAAATGAATATAATCAGAGAATAGAATTACGATAACATAAATAGAAAACAGAATTAAGATAATGATTAACAAGAAGTAAGAAAACGGAGACGAATCTACTCGTTATCCGCTTTTTTATTTTGGCTTTCGTCCAGGAAGCGGTCGTACTCACTGACGATCTGTTTTAATCTTCGCTGGCTGCCGGCGCCGGTCTTTTTCAAAAGATTGGCCACATGAAATTTTACCGTGCTGGGCGAGATGAACAATTCTTCTGCCATTTCATTGATGGAACGATCTTTCAAAATATGTGCCAGCACATCCGTTTCGCGAACGGAAAGCCCGTAACGGTTTTTATATGCCAGCAGCTTTTCCTCTGTGATTTCGTTCGCACTTGGCTTGCGGGAATTCGTTTCCGTTAATTTGCCATTTGCAGTTTCAGCCGGTAAATCTTTCTCCGTTATACTATTTGCGGATGTAAACGCTACGGTCTTGCTTTCCTCTTTTTCTTCCGAGACATCTTCGGTAACAATTGTTTCCGTTCCAACATCTCCTGAAGTGGTATCAACAAGCTTCCGTGTTGTGCTTTCCTCAGCAGGAGCTGTTACGAAAACGGTTTCGCCCGTATGAGCTAACACGATTTTACCGGTATGGGGCAGTAAAATGGGCGCCCGGGATTTTAGCAGCGAATCAGAATAAAGCAGGAAGCAGCGGTAGTACAGTACCATGGCCAACAGCAGCGCAGCCACAAAGACCAGCAGGGTAACAAAAGGCGGAAATGCCTGCAACAGGGTGCTTCCCAGCATGCCGGCCAGACCGGCTACGGGAAGTTCCGCAGCCCGGCTCATACCGGCCCAGAGTTCGGGACGGCGGGTGTGCAATGCTACGGAAACGAACAGCCAGATGACGAACAGGTTCAGGGCTGCCGTGAAGAATGCGTCGCCGCACACGGTGATCCAGAACGGATAGCCTTCCAGCGCCAGCACATGGAACCCCAGCACAACTGCCTTGGACAACAGCGCGGTCAGTGGCAGCCACAGGGGATAGTGGTCGGCCATCCAGCCTGCCAGCAAAAAGCCGATGGCGCTGTACACACGGGATAAGAAGTGAAAATCGACATATTCATCGTAACGGACCAGGCTGACGGTATCGTTCAGCCCCACCAGCAGGCCCATGATTGCACAGATGCAGCAAAGCAGGGGCAGGTTGCGGGTAATCAGCGGACGGGGCGCGACAGGTTGTTCTTCAAACCCCCAGGTTTTTGTCCGCAGCAGCAGCGTTGCCATGAATGCCAGAACCACAAGCAGGAGACCCCAAAGGCATAAGGGCGGGGCGGCTGTAACTTTAAGCAGCCAGTCCACCAGAAACTGGAGCAGGTTTGGCAGCGCGAAACCCAGACCGATGCACAGACCCCGGCGACCGGAAGGCAGCCAGCGGCACATCAGGTAATGTAGGTAACCGTAAATATATCCTGTCCCCAGAGGAAACAGAAGCAGACCGATACCCGTACAGAGCGGACCGGCCCCGGCGGCAACGCCCAGTCCCAACGTTGCAATGGAAACACCAAGAATACCCAGAAAAGCGGTCAGTAACTGGCGGAACTGTTTATGGGAAAACCGGCGGAAGGTGAACCCGAACAGGAAAAAACCCACGACAGGCGCCGTTACCAGCCACAGATTCATCTCCATGGGGCCAAGCTTCCCGGCAAAGGTCAGGGAAGAGGTGAGCAAGGCAATGTAAATCATCACGTAGATGAAGAACAGAGCGCTGTGAAGTAAAATCAGATTCCAGGGCATAGTGTCTTCCTTCCTATGGTTTTTCTATACATTATATTATAACAATACTCCCGGTAATTTTAAAGTAAAACTGAAAAGAAATCAAATGTGGATAAACCGTCTGCGTTTTCTATTCACGAGATTTAACGCGTCGGCGAAGTGGCAGCTTTCTCGAACAAAGCAATAAAAGGAACGAAAGAAGTGTTACCTTGAGACAGACAAATAAGACTGTCTATATATATAACAGAAAGCAGGCTGGAAAGTCGCATCGCTGCTGGAGTTACGAAAAAAGTCCGGTCACTTAAGTGACCGGGAGAGGGAATCAGAGGTTAGATATGTTGTGAAATCTTGCGTCATTCCTTGCGTTTGTTTCCAAACCGCGCTACAATATCTATGAGGGAACAATGTCCCGGTCGGAAAGAGGTAAAGTTTGAAAACAATTGACTGGGATTCTTTAACGTTTGCCAATAATTATGTATTTCAGGAGGTGCTGAAGAACAAAGAGCTTTGTAAGTACCTGATTGAACGGATTTTACACATACAAATCAAGGATATCCGCTATCTCATAGCAGAACGACATATGAACAGCGCGAGAATCAGCAGCAAAAGCATACGGCTTGATGTGTATGTGGAGAATCAGGAAGGAACAGTACTGGACATCGAAATGCAGGTGACGGGCGATAACAGCACGGTGTATTTCGATAAAGATGAAACTACGGTGATCAAAGGACTGCCCCTGCGCACGCGGTATTATCAGAGCCTGATCAGTATGGACATGC
>JAFSPK010000115.1:0-24244 GCA_017443005.1 Acidaminococcaceae bacterium | reverse complement strand
TTCCTTGCCCTTGCCCGGATAGTCTTTGTAACTGTAACCGGTGCTGCCCCATTTCAGATGCGGATACGCGTCCTTCGACATTTTGTCATACTTGGCAACATGCGGGAGTTTCATTACTTCCTGCGCGTGTTTTACTGCCGGATCAACTTTTTTCTCCGGAGCCTTTTGTTTCTCATCCTTTTTGACATTTGTGGTCTGCTTGTTTTCCGGTTTCGGCGCCGGTTTCTTTTCCTCACCGCCGCAACCCGCTGCTCCGCAGGCTACAAAAGCAGCTAATGTTAACGCTAACATTTTCTTTTTCATCATAATCAGGCCTCCTTACATAAATGTTTATATTAGCAAAAATTGCAGCTAACCTATTATCTGTTAAGGCAAAGTTTTAAACCCTGTGCATGGGTGCATGGATGCACAGATACATGGACTCACCTTACTTCACAATTAAATCCCCGGGCTCTACAGGCAGATTCTTGTTGGTGAACGCAAACTGGAAAGGATATCCTTCCTGCGCCGTGCCGTCATACTGCCAGACAAAAATAAAGCTGCTCTTACACAATGATCAGGGTATCTCCCGGATGAATACAGGAAGTATTTTCCGCGACAGTCACGATGGCGTAATATCCTTCCCCGACGCTGTCAGCAGCTTCGCCGTTAGGTTGCTGCAACCATTTTATACGCATTAAATTACTGGAACCATTCTGTGCCACCTGGATCATATCGCCTTTGGACGCTTTGCCGTACAGTATCCTTCCTCTGATCTGGTATTCTGTTTTTCCGTTTCGTTTATTTTCATGCGTACTGCTTACAGATAAAACGGCTTCGCAGTTTCCGTACTGCTCTTCCAATTCTTTCCGTTTTGTTTTAACGTCTGCTAAAGCCTGTTTGTATTCCGCCAGTGTAATTGTATTCAGTGTGTCATTGTAAACATCTTCGTATTCGCCGTCGCCGGCGTATTTTCTCGAATACTGAACCGGATACAGCAAGCGCACTTTTTCCGCGCACTCTGCACAGATTTTTTGGTTATCCTTCAACAAAACAAATTTAGGAATTTCATCCTTAACCGACCGTTTGATATCGCCCCAAAGGGAACCGGTGGATTTCTCGGACACGTTGGCTCCGCAGACGGGACAGGTGTCCTGTTCCTTGCGTTTTTCATTGGCCGCTTTTTGTTTATCAGCCCGGGCAATCAGGGCGGACAGTTCTTTCAGCGTTGTATCTTCCAGCGCTTTATCGGTATCACCGTTTTCTTCCAGCTCATTAAACGTGTGGAAGCATTCATCACAGATGTATCCGTCTTTCACTTCCATCGACATGAACTTCGGCATCTTTCCGCCGCAGATGGGACAGACTTTCGGTTTTTCCGCTTTGGCTGCTTTATCGGAGGCTATTTCACCCTTTTTGGCAAGTACGGCAGCTTTGATGGGAGCAATATAAAATTCCTTATCTTCATCCATCCTGCCCATCTCAAAGTCATCCATCACCAGTTCCCAGCAGTCCATGCAGATGATGCCGTCGTGAACATTCATGCCCCTGCCTGTAAAACTGTTACCGCAGACCGGGCAGATCCGTTTTTCTTCCGGTTTCTTTTCCTCTTTTTTCTTGCCGAATAAACTGTCGAAGAATCCCATAAGAAGCACCTCCTTACAATTCCAGTTTGAGTACCCGATGGTTCTTCATGTCGGGAATAAACAACGCTTTATCTGTCAGTGTGAGGTCTGCAGGATCCAGTCCTTCCGCTTCGTAAATCGTTCGCATTTCTTTTGTCCCGATATCAATCACAAGGATGGCTCCTGTCTTTACCCGGTGGTCTGCTACATACAGCGCGTGATTGTCTTCCGAAAGGGTTATGCCCTCATAATAAACAGAGACGTTTTTATCGGCAGCGGGATTGGCGGAATATACCTTTTTGCTGATAAATTTTTCCGCCTGCGGATGACGCAGGTCTGTGACCCGGTAAATTACGTTTTCCATATCTGCTTCTTCTGTATCCGGGCCGTTTTCAGGAAGCGCGGTGATATACATGACGCCGTCGCCCACAGCCATACATTTTACGCCCTGGAGCTCAAGCCATTTTTTCGGCTGCACCCGGTTCATATTTTCCGGATGGGTAATATCAAGGGTAAAAATCTGCCCCACGTTGTCCGAAGAAACGTAAAGTGTGTTCCCATCAATAGCAGCCGCTTTCAGCCAATAAGGTTTAGGAAATGTGATAGTCTGGGGCGCTTTTTCCGGCTGCTGCAAATTGTAAACGCGAAGATGGTCGCCGTCGCAGACAAACAGGTAATCGTCCTTAACCGCTATGCCTGACGGGTAATGCAGCAAGCCGGGGGGAATCAGTGTTTTGGTCTGCCCGTTTTTCCGGTACAGAATATAGCCTTTGATTTCGTCGATGCCGGGCATTTTATGTTGGGAACCGTAATTGGCGATCAGCACTCCGCCGTTATAGGGCCGCACACATTCTGAGAACCGTATTCCGTCCCGGATTTCGGATGTATCGGGAGTAACCGCTGCACGAGACGGCGACGTAAGGATAAAACAACTGATTATAAAGAGAAAAAATGTAAAAAAGGAAGTTAAAAACTTTTTCATAATTGCTGCGCCTCACAGTTCAATTAAAATCCGTTTTTATTTTGAAAAAGATTATTTCTGCAGATGAAAATGTTTTCGCAACGGTTCTTAACAATTTCGATCAGCCTACTCCGCCCTCGTTGTTGAAAATTAACATGGCTTCGCCGTCGGGCTTGATCCGGTAAATCTGATTAAAGTCCGTGCTGACCAAAAACGTCCGTAACAGTGTATTGCCGTCACAGGCTTTTAATTCAAAATATTCTTTCGGCGCAATAGGAGGCTGGATAGCCTGGATACCCGGATAGCTGATCTTTCTCACGTCATCTATATAACCGTCTTCATAGCGATAGTCGCGGCCCGGTTCCAGTCCCGACAGCTTCGGCTTTTGCTGCCGTACCCAGGCGATGGCCATAAACGCGGAAGGAGAACTGTTAGGCCCTTCAAATACGTACGTTCCAGCCAGATCCGGGTCGGTGCGCATGGCGCGGGTCTTGTTCCCGTCAAAATACTGCGGCGTTAATGTAATTATTTTATTATTTACCGTTGCATTATAGACGACTCTTGTCATGAGAGGAAGAATTTTGGGGTCAGGCGCCGGTTTCCGTTTGTCGGTGTAACCGTTGGTCAGAATTACCTCTCCGGAATTCTGCCCTACGTCCATGTAACCTGCGATATAAATCCGGGGCGCCATATCGGAACCTTCATAGGTATTGCCTTCGTAGCTGCGGCTTTCCACTCCCACAATAACAGCGGGAATATCATAAAAACCTTTAACAACCGTTACATCGATCCGCCCGGTGGGAATCCCGTTGGCGTTTTTACGCACATAGACTCCGGCTGCCGGCGACCAATCGGACGCTTTGGCTTCCGCGTTCACAAGCCCGCTGCTGAAAATCATTGTCAGGAAAAGACTTGCGCATAATAACAATTTCCAAAATCTGTTCATAGTGTTCTCGCCTCCTGTCAGTTACTTATTATGCTTTATAAAAATTATTTTGGTTGCTTTATTAAAATAAAAAACAGTTCCTGCACGAAATCCCTGTCGCTGTTTCTATAAAACCTGATAATCCGCAATGACCCAGTCGTGTTCCCAAAGGTTCAGTTCCGAGTCGCAGTATTCGCATTTGCCGCCATTAATCAGCGAGATGCTGGCCCCGCAGTTTTTGCATTTCAGAACAGACGGACCGCACACCGCCTGGGTCTTGCAGGCTGCGCTTTTAATCAGCTGCAGTTCCACGGTCTCGGTTGTTTCCCTGCAGCTGTTGCCGGTTACCCGTGTCAAATTGGCAATTGCTTTCATGTGGATGTGCTGGCTTTTCTCATCAGAATGAAAATCCAGCAGTGACATTTCGGTCACATCCATATCAGCCACGTCGTTATAGTACTCCAGATACGGGGAAAGCTCCACAGTGGCAAAGGCGTGGGCCTGGGAGCCGGTGGATGCATAATGGATCGCCGCCAGCTTGTTCTGGATATTGCTGAAAAAATTTTCCAGAGAAAAACGTTTGTCAAAGGCGCGGATTTCTTTTTCCAGTACCTCGTTCTTCGATTCGCGCTGTTTCAGTTCATCCAGTTTTTTCTTGGACCGGTAGGTTAAGGACTGTTTTAACTGCAGCACGGGAAATAAGGTCACCCAAAAACCGTATTTTACAATGTAGCCCATCAATGCAGCGCAGAACGCCGCTGTGAAGAACGTGGCCGTGAGACGCATAAACAGTCCTGCATCCAGGTCGTCCATTACAAAGAGGCCATAAATCATGCACACAATAAAGATGGGCACGGCTCCCAGCAAAAACGCTCGGGTGCCGTAATGCTCCCGGGCATCCGTGTACTTATCATAGGCAACCTGGTAATCCTGGCGGAGACCGAAGCTGCTGACCCGGTTGCCCAGGTCTTCCACCGTGAATTTCGTGCCGCAGTAATCGCAGCCGTCCAGCAGGTTTTCCCGGGTGGTGGGGTTGCCGCAGTTGGGACAGATGATACTGTTCTCTTTTGTCGCCTGCTTGGCATTCAGAATAGTGTAATGAGCCAGCTCGCTGTCCTTTTTCTCATGGATCGTCCTGTGGTCTCTTTTATAGATGCGGGAAGCTTCAATGCGTTCCTTCGCGTCAGTAATCATATACTTGCCGTCGAAGTGTTTGTTTTTGGTGACCGATACCCCACCATACCGTTTTCGCACCGCATCGAAATCCATGGTGACGCCCAGCTGTTCCATGCGGCGTTTCTGCAGATACAGAATGTGCCAATACAGTTGCGTTGCGGTGTTTTGGAGCGGACTGTTCTCCGGCAGTCCCGGCCTGTCGAAAAATTCCCGCAGGCTGTTCCGGAAATCCGTAATCAGACGTTCCGTAGCATCGCTGTCTTGCTTTCCCGTCTGATCTTCTTTCACCAGTCCGGTCAATTCGTTTTTCAGCGTATAATGTTTGTCAGTCCAGGCCGGTAATACCAGTACGTAAAAAATCAAAAAGGATCCAAGTACCAGAAGCAGGCCCAGCAACGCACAGACAATAAATTCAAAGGAGAAGTAGGAAGTCGAGTTATGAACCGCCGTATCCACTAAACCGCCGCCAATAAAGAACGTTACTAAAAAAATGCCTAACGATCCAAACCGGGTCTCCACGTTTCCTCAACTCCTTCCTGAACGTTCAGTATGGTACTATACACTTTCACTGCATCTTCAAAAAAAGCGTTCAGCAAGATGTGTGTATTGGTCTGTATCCTTCCGATATTTTATCCTTTTGAGCCGTCCGATATTATAAATCATAACGGAATTGCCGTTGCTATCGAAGCGGTACACCGCGCTCAGATCCTGAGGCACAATAAACGTGCGGATCGGCGCGCCGTTCCGGAACACTTTAACGGCAAAGCCGGAATCGCCAATCAGATTTTTGTAAGGGGCTGCTTCACTGCCTGTAATGGCTTGCGGTTTAATTTGCAGATTCTTATCAAAGAAATCGGTTTTTGTTTCACTTTGATGCAGGTTTTCGATTAATGCGTATGCGGCGTATTCATCATTGGTTCCCTGTGCCATTTTGTTCAGTACATATTCGCCCCGGATGTCCGGGAGACCTTCTGCCTTATTTCCGGGGTAATCAATGATGATCCGGTCCTTTAACGATTTAACGCCGCTGTTATGCAAAAAGACTTTTTGGTTTGGCAGCGCTTCCAGGATTCCGTTTCCCCTGTACATGCCAATCGTTTTTGCACCAATAATAAAACGTACTGCCAGACCCATCTGCGCAGGCTGCATGGAACCGCCCAGCCAGATGCCGGGGTTGGTATCCAGCGCTTCCCAGCCGTGTTCATCGTTGGGGCCGTTATACTCGCAGGCATGCAGGTTAATCACGGGCCATTGGTCCGGCAGCACGGTGACATTGATATAGGCGTTTGTCAGGCCGTTGGGATTTTTCCTTTCATACCGTCCGGCCACAGGAGGCCAAACCTCCCCTTTGTTATGATACCGTTCCGCTATGGGCCAGTTTTGTGTTTCGTTTACCGCGCTTTTCGGTTTATAGGCTTCCTTACTGACAGCCGGCGCGGCCGTCGCATGTTGTACCATGTAGAACAAAGTAATTGCAAAGCAAAAAACAGTCAGTAAAAATCGCAGGCTCTTTTTCATGTAAATATCCTCCTTGCACCCGATGCCGGACAATACGACATGTTAATCAGCAAAACCGTCCATTTCTGCAAAATGCAATTCAATCGCTGTCAGTTTCCTGACAAACTTATTTCGGAATCTCCCCTTCGCAGGGAACGCCGTCCTTCACAATAAGCCACAGCCCCATTCTGGTCAACTTGGAAATTTCCCTTCCGTTCAGGGCAACCCGGTAACAATAATATTTTCTGTCTTCTGTAAAGAGTTCTATTCTCCAGCTTTGTGTTTTATCATAGGCGCCGTCTTCATACGTGTCCATAGTTGTTTCAACTACTTTCCGGGGATCGAAGCCGGCCTTCTTTGCGTTGCCGGGAAGATTTTCCACCCGGTACAGCGCCAACGTCCGGTTGATGACAGGAGGTTTCTGATCCGTTTGCTTATATCTGTAAATCCCCGTCAGTTCAATAAATTCGGTAAATCCGGTTTTATCTTTTTTTTCCTGGGTAATGTGTATCTCATCCCCTGTGATTTCTGCATGGTAGATTATTTTAACCGGCGCTCTGTGATGGAGTTGTAATTCCATGGGATGCGAAAAGTCAACAGAACCTGCGTCCAAAATCCCCTGCTTTCCTTCCTGGCGGAAAACGCCGGCCAGTGTGCAGCACTGCCCTTCCCGGTTAAAAGCGTCTTTATTCTTCAGTCCGTACCCATTTCTTCCTTCCAACGAAAAATATACCGTGCCGTCCGGTTCCCGGAACAGTGTAAGAACCCGGGTCCCGATACCGGGATACGAAACACAGTGGTACTCACCGGCTTTCACAGGCTGTATCTCTTCCGGAGCGGCGTGAACGATCAGAGGTGAGATGATCAGTAAAAACAAACCAATTAGAATTGAGAAAAACGATTCTCTCTTTATCATCCTGCCTTCCACCTCCAATAATAATGAATACGTTTTTAATTATTATATCATACATTAAAGGAAAATATGCGAATTTGTGGCAATTCATTTCAACGAAAACATTTAGTCAGATAAAAAAAGTTAACGTCAGTTCGCTACAAAAAATGGAGAGGAAACTCTTTCCTCTCCATTCATATCGTCTGGTATTCAATTATTTAAAAGTCTGTTTGTGAAGCTCTTCCAGTTTGCCTTTTTCACCGGTTTCCTTGGTTACATGGTACTTAACCACGCGGACGCTGCGCAGTTTTTCCGTTTTTCCGTCGGTGGTCATTTCGATGTGGGCAAAGTGCTGTTCGTTAATCTTTTTGCCTTTGTCATTTTCAAACTGGCTGTCGTGATGCCCATCCAGTTCCGCAGTCCAGCGATAGGTATAAACCTGCGCGCCTTTCTTTTGGGGGGCGCTATTGAATGTCCAAATCCCGGCACGATGTTTCTTGGGATCTTTTTCTGCAATCTTAATGGGTTTTGCCTGTTTTTCAAATTCTTTAATGACTTCGTCCGTCATGGGCGGCAGTTTGTTCACATCGTCCAGATGCAGTGCATACCTATACATACTGGATTTGGGAACCGGTTTAACTTTTGTCTGTTTTACTTCTGGCGCCTTATCCTGTTTCTGCGTCGTGGTGGTGGCAGGTTTCGGGTCTTCCTTCTTTTTATCGCCGCCGCCACAGCCCATGGTAGCAAATAACGATACAACAACAGCACCGGCCAGCAAGCCTTTGGTTATTTTGTTCATGTTGAATCATCCTCCTTAGCCTTTACTAGTTCTTAATTTGACGCCATTAAGAATATATATATTTTACCATTTCACTCGAAACTTGTAAACATGCATTGCCTTTTCGCAGCGTTAAGGAAACACTGATTAGTTTTCCTTGTAAAACCAGGATTTTTCCCCGTTTATAGACAATACTTTCCAACGGTCGTCCTGGTCAATGGTAACATACGCGTAAAACTTTCCGTTTGCCTCAAATAATTTGAAAACCGGATCGTAATTCCCTTCATGTTGGATTTTATAATGACCTGCTGCTACCGTTTTTAATACGCCGTTTTCATCCGTTTTTGACTTTGGATTTGGACCCGCCCACTGGGGGGAATACGCGATCCAGTGATTATCCTTGGTGAATTCGTAGCATACGATTCTCGCATTAGCCCAGCTGCGCAAGGTCCATTTTCCGAGAATGTCCGTATCCGCCACCGCCGGTTTTCCGCTCATCTTTTTATATTCAAATTGTTCGCCGGGTTTCAAATAGTTAAAGCCGGACTCGGTAACGGTAAAGCGGATACCGGTCTGCGTTTTTTCAAAAATTCCCCGGAAGTCCTGGTCGTCATTGACAGAGCCCTGGTTGATGGACAGCTTATCGCCGCTGATGTTGGCATAGCCGTCGGCATGGGCCAGCCGGTAAAAGAAAAAGTCCACGTAATAGCCGCCGGTCTGTGGGTTGGCTTCCTTGATGGTCAGCGTGGAATGAGGATCGCTGGTACATTCCCAGGTCCCCAGGAACACTTTGTCTGTCTTTTCATAGTGCATCGGATCGCGCACATCCGGACCGGCCCCATTGGGACCGGATCCCGCAAGCACGGCTCCATGGAACGCCATTGCAAAAATCAGAAAACAGACTGCTATTATTTTCTTAATCAATTGAAATCGCCTCCTTACCGTTTCAACATAAGCGTGTGATGGTTATTTTGTTTAGCACCATATTATAATACCTGTATGATACCAGAAGTTTCAACATAAGCGTGTGATGGTTTTACTTACACAGTCAGACTTTACTGCCGCAGTTTTCACAGAATTTGCTGTTGGCTTTTAGCGGCGCGCCACAGTTCTGACAATAGGGCGTCTGTGCAACACCGGCCGATGCCACTGCGTTCGGCCCGCCTGTCTGTGCAGCACCGGCGGCTGCCACTGCGTTCGGCCCGCCTGTCGGGGGAAGACCCTGCCGGGAATTATCCTGGGGAAGTGTGTTCTCAGTGGGACTGTCTGTCCGCTGTATTTCCTCCAGCCCTTCTTCCTGCATTTCTTCAGGCCGGTTGTTTTGCTTTAATTGCTTCTGGCGTTCAATCGCCTGCAGACGCAGTTGCTCTTTACGTGCCAGTCGATCGGAAGCGATCTTATTGCTTTTCCTGTTCTTTACGAAGAAATGGAAGCCGATGCCTGCAAGAAATACCAGAAACGCAATGCCGGAAACGATACGCGTGAAGCGTTTGGCTGCTTCAGCCTCCGGGCTTTCTTCGGTGCTCTTACCGTTTTTCCCGTCAGTCTTTTCGGTGTTTTTGCCGCTGCCGTCTTTCGTATTGTTTGCGTCAACCGTTGTTTTTTTGTCATTTGAGACAGTCGTTGTTTTCTTGCCGTCAGTGTCAGTGGTTGTTTTTTTATCCGGACTGTTAGTAGTTACCGGTTGGCCTAAAGCCGCTGCCAAAACTTCCTCTCTGGCGGACAGGATCAGTTTGTTGACGGTGGTGACCTTCTGGTTAAATTTACTGTCTTTGCTTTTATTGGTCAGGGTAAAGACTTCGATGACTTCCAGTGTATCCGCGTCTTTCGGAACTGTGTAGTTCAGGAACACGTTGCTCATGTTTTCTTTCCGAAAGTTCTCGGTCTTAATGACCGTGTCGCCTTTTTTCACGGTTACCTGCAAACGTATAAGGTTGGTTCGACCTGTGATGGGAAGCTCCTTTGCATTCTTTAAGGAGCCGCTGATCACAAATTTAATTTTGCTTTCCGGTTTGATTTTGCCTACATAGGTGTGCCTCTTATCTTTTAGCCCTGCGTAGCGGAAATCTTCCGCCCCTTCCGCATCTACCGTTATGGCGGTCAGTCCCTGTTCCACGATAGAAGCGGCAGGTACCCGTCGCAATTCAGCGAAACAGGGCAAAGAGAAAAGACAGAAAAGGACGGTAACAATTGTCAGCTTTGCGATGGTTTTACTGAAAGTTTTCATCATTCTCAGCTCCATAATCAATCATTCCTAAAATAGAATCGCCGCTACATTATAATCGCCGCTGTGCTGCCAATTAAAATGAACAGCAGCGCACCACCTAAAAACAAACCCATACCGCCCATCATCCGCAGCGTTTTGATGAGGCCCCAGCTTTCGCCGTTCTCATCCTTCACGCCTACGCCGAACATGGACAGTACGGTGAGCTTCCGTGAATCGCTGTCGCCAATGAGTTTTTCTTTTCCGTTTTCCAGAATCTCATAAATAAAAGGATGGTCAAAGGCGTCCATGCGAAGCCCTTTCGACAGATACAGCAGGGCGATGATGAAGGCGATGCAATACCAGGCCGCCCCGCATCCCGGGGAAAAGCTGTCCATAAACTTTTCGCCTTCCTTCATGCTGACCCAGCGGAAGAATGCGGCGATGATGGCCGGTAAAAACACCGTAACAACTGTGTTCACAACAACGGAAACCATACGGCTCAACGGGTAAAAGCGAAGATGCACCGGCACCAGTTTTCCTTCCTCGTTTCTCTCCCGGAAGACCGGCGTGTTATCATAGGGGTTTTCCAAAACGTCTTCCCCTTCCGCTATGGAAAGGGCATTTCCCTTACGTTCCGCTTTGGCCGCTTCCGTTTTTAATACGATGCTGCGCACCACCTCGCTGCTGTTTTGCGAAAACATAACCCCGTAAATGATAAAGGGCACGGCGGTGATATACAGGCCAACCCATGCATTGCCGAATAAAAATGTCAGGAGAAGGAAGGTGCCCAGGGTGTACAGGAACCAATTCCACAGCCAGGGTCTGGATTTTTTCTCGCGCCCGGTAGAGACGGCGATGCGTCCGGTCTGGCCGTTCATTACCGCAGTTACGCCCGTGTCTTTATATTTGGCTTTGATAAAATAAACCGGAAGCAATACCGGCATGGTCAGCAGATTACCGGACCGTAAACGGATGTCGACGCCCTCGGTCTGCATGACCCGTTCCACTTCCGGCAGGAAATCTTCTTCCACTTCCTGCAGGATACGCTTTTCCGTCTGGGCGTCAGAAATGTCGGACAGTTTTACATTCTGTCCGGCAATATATCCGTATTCAAAAGGACGGGCTTCCGACCAGTCAAAGGGCTCCATGGCGTTTAACGTCAGGTTGTCCAGCTGTTTGGAAGTGTTCACCGCAGTGCCGTCCAGATATCCGTCGCAGTAAAAACTGCGCTGTGTTTCATCCCGGGTCACGGTGGCGGACACGGGTCCCCGGGCCAGCTGGTAAGGCAGGTAATAACCTTTGAACTGGTCCATGTTGGAAAGGACGGCCTGGCCTTCCGGCGTTTTTTCATTCTCGTGGGCCCACTCCAGCATCCGTTTTTTCGCCTCTTCCGGGGTGATAAAGAAAGGAATGATCAGTTCCGGCATCTGATCAGGACGCAGCAGATCCTTCCGGATCAGTTTGCTGCCGCAGAAGTCACAGGTACCGGAAGCCTCCCCTGCTTTGAAGATCACCTGGGCCCCGCAGGTAGGACAGGAGTGCTCTTCCAGAGCCTGGCCCGCCGAACCGGCTTTTATATTCTTTTTGTTCAGGTCGCGCCACTGGCTCATTTTCCGTTCCACTTCCTGGATACCGGAAACCTGCCCGCAGTTCGGGCAGCTGTAGGTCTGGCGTATAATGTCGAAACCTGCGGGAGCGCCGCAGTTTTTACAAAAAATACGAAGGGGATTCATTTTCTTTCGGGTTTCCTCCATGGCGTCGCGCTCCTTTCCACAAATTTGTAATAGATACTGTAAGTCTTGTTTCTAATTTACATTATATCACTACGGGCAGAAAAATTGTTAAAAATACGGAAATCATGTAAGAATTATTTAATTTAATTACGAATTTAACAAAACAGAATCTTTATTTTCGCGTATGAAATGTGTATAATAAAAAATAGGAGGAACATTGCATTCCGAAAAGTATTGTAAAAGTATTTTAATTTTAATTTTTAATCATAAGGAGGTTCACAATGGGATTCTTTGGCAGCTTATTTGAAAAGAGACAGTGCTCTATCTGCGGAAAGGAAATGGGACTGACGGAACGCAAAGAATTGTCCGGCGGCAATCTGTGCGACGACTGTGCGGAAAAGCTTTCCGACTGGTTTTCCACAGAAGCCCGCAAAGCTTCCACTCCCCAGCAGATCAAGGAACAGCTTGCCTATCGGGAACAGAACAGGCAGGCGGTAGCACAGTTCCATGCGACACGTACCATCGGCAGGAACACCAAGGTCTATGTGGATGAGATGAACCGGAAATTTATGGTTTCCAGCGCCAGCAATCTGCAGGATGATAATCCGGATGTGATCGACGCTTCCGCTATCACGAATGTGGCCGTTGATATTGACGAATCCAAACATGAGCTGCGGACCAAGGACGAAGAAGGACGGAGCGTATCCTACAATCCCCCGCGTTATGATTTTTCCTATGATTTTTACGTAAACATTGATGTCAGCCATCCCTACTGCAGTCACAGACGTATTAAAGTGAACAGCAGCAGCGTCTGGGTAAGGTACGACTATCTGCAGTCCAGAGGCATCACAGGTTTTGGCAATCGCAGCATGGGCACTTCCTTTAACGCAGGCGGAAACATGGGCACAGCGGCCGGCATCTTAGGCGCTGTTATCAACGGAATTCAGAGCAGCATGAACGCGAACAATCCCGGCGCTATATATCCGCCGGATTATCAGGAAAATATGGCGATTGCGGAAGACATCCGCGCTTCGCTGATGAATCTGCGTAACCCGGGCTCCGTGCCGACTCCTGGCATGGGCATGGGTGCGAATGCGGGTATGGGAACCGTAGGCGGCGTGGCCGGCATGGCGTCCGCCGGTGGTATGGCAGCTGCCGGAATGCCGCAGCAGGGTTATCCGCAACAGGGCTACCCCGGACAGATGCCGCAGCAGGGTTATCCGCAGCAGGGTTACCCCGGACAGATGCCACAGCAGGGTTATCCGCAACAGGGTTACCCCGGACAGATGCCGCAGCAGGGCTACCCGCAGCAGGGTTATCCCGGACAGATGCCGCAACAGGGCTATCCACAACAGCAGGGTTACCCCGGACAGATGCCACAACAGGGTTATCCGCAGCAGGGTTACCCCGGACAGATGCCGCAGCAAGGCTATCCGCAACAGGGTTATCCCGGACAGATGCCACAACAGGGTTATCCGCAACAGGCAAACGCAGGCAGCTGGACCTGCCCCAACTGCGGAACGGCAAATCAGGGTCAGTTCTGCATAGGCTGCGGAGCACCGAAACAGTAACCGTTTGCATATCCTAAGGAAATGCTGATTCATTCGTACGAATTCATGTAATCAGCGTCTCCCTGAATAAAACTTTTGATTCATAAATTTATAGCGCTCTTGCTTGATTTGCAGGAGCGCTATTCGTTTGCCTTATTTATTTAATGTCCAGTAATGAGAATCACACTTCACAACATTGCAACACAATTTACTCTTCCCGACTTTCCCGTTCCCAAAGCAAGCTTCCCAGCGTGCTGAACAACTGCTCCGGATCAATGGGTTTGCTCAGGTGAACGTTAAGCCCGGCCTGTAAACTCCGCTGCACATCTTCATCAAAGGCGTTGGCAGTCAGGGCGACAATGGGAATTACTTTGGCGTCCGCCCTGTCCATGGCGCGGATGTTTGCGGTAGCGGTCAGTCCATCCATCTCCGGCATGCGGATATCCATAAGGATGACATCGTAATAATTCTCCGGATGCTCCGCGAACTTTTCTACCGCAATTTTGCCGTTGAGAGCATGGTCTACTTCAATTTCCTTCATGCTCAGCAGCATCATGACGATTTCTGCGTTGATAGCCACATCTTCCGCCAGAAGGATACGGCGCCCTTTCAGTTCCGCCTTTCTCTCTTTCTGTATCGTTACAATATTTTTCCGTTTCACAGCCTGA
Organism: Acidaminococcaceae bacterium; assembly: GCA_017443005.1. GTDB lineage: Bacteria > Bacillota > Negativicutes > Acidaminococcales > Acidaminococcaceae > Succiniclasticum. The sequence continues at coordinate 10,254 of JAFSPK010000115.1, read as the reverse complement.
CGGAATTCTTCCATCACATTTGTCGCAAACAACGGCTTGGCAATAAAGCTGTCCACACCGGCAGCGATGGCTTCTTCCGTAATATCGTCCCAGCGGTAGGCCGTCAGGATGATGATGGCGGATTCATTGCCCACAATCCCGCGAATCTGCCGAGCCGTTTCCACTCCGTCCATCTCCGGCATTTTCCAGTCCACTAATATTAAATTGTAGGGATCGCGCCGGGCATGCTGGAACCGTACTTTTTCTACCGCTTCTCTGCCGGACAATGCCGTATCCGCCGGGATGCCGACCTTTTCCATCACCAGTCTTGCATGTTCGCAGGCAATGGAATCGTCGTCAATTACCAGCACTTTCATTTCGCGGGGATTAAGTTCTGGTTCATCCATTGCATTGGTGCGTTGGGAATCCATAAGCGTAACAGTCACGGTAAATGTGGTGCCAGCCCCCTTTTCGCTTTCCACTTCCAGCTTGCCGTTCATTACGTCCACCATGTTTTTGGTGATGGCCATGCCCAAACCGGAACTTCCGTATTTACTGGTTGTAGAAGAATCCTCCTGGCTGAAGGCATCAAAAAGCTTCGGCAGGAATTCTTTACTCATACCGATGCCGGTATCTTTTATGACAAACTGCATCGTCGATTTATTATCGAAGCTGGCAACCCGTTCTACGGTAAAATCAATATGGCCCTCTTTCGGTGTAAACTTCACCGCATTACTTAAAATATTCAGGATAATCTGCCGCAGCTTCATATCGTCGCCGATATAATAGTCATCAATATGCCCGTTGATGTTGCAGCGGTAGTTGATGCCTTTCTCGGTGCACTGGCCGCTGACCAGCGTATTGATCTGTTCCAGCAGGTGCGAAATAGAAAACTCTTCATTCTTCAGGCTCATACGCCCGGATTCGATGCGCGACATATCCAGGATGTCGTTGATCAGATGCAGCAGATGCTGGGCCGAGTCCCCGATTTTTTCCAGATATTCTTTCGTGGATGGGGAAAGACCCTTTTCGCTGAGGGCGATATTATCCAGACCGATGATGGCGTTCATGGGGGTACGGATTTCGTGGCTCATGTTGGAAAGGAACGCGGTTTTGGCTTTGTTTGCTTCCTCAGCTACCGTAAGCGCGTCGCTGAGCGCCTGATTCTTTGCCATGTCCTCCCGGGTTTCCTGGTCAACATCCGTAAAGCCCACACCAATCGCATGGACGATGTGGTCCTCCCGGTCCTCCGCATGACGGACGCCGGCCATGCGAAGCATCTCGTAGGTTTCTTTCCCGTCCCGGTTCACAAGGTAACGGTAGCTGATTACGAGACCTTTTTCCAGCGCCGCCCGTATGGATTCCGGGTTAATAAAGTTCAGGAAACCTTCCCGGTAACTGTCTGTAACAAACTTTTCCGCATACTTGGTAAATAATTCATGGAAGCAAACGTTCTCCCCTTCTTTCGGCGAGCCGGGAAGTTTGGAGCCGGAACGGACACAGATGCTCTGGTCGGTATCCAGGTCTACAAAATAAACGCTTCGGTAATCGGAAGCCAGCGCCGTGATCATCTTATCCTGACGTACACGCTGCTTTTCCTGTTCCAGCAGCTTCTCCTGCAAGGACATGCGTTGCTCCAGTTCCTGCTGCTTTACCCGGGTCTCCGCTTCAAAGGTTTCTTTTTCCAGTTCCAGCCTGGCGGCACGGCGCATCTGCCGCAACATGAACATAAACATAGCCAGCAGTACGGCTGCGGTCAAAAGGATCTGCGCCAGGTTGTGCGACATCATATTGTCGGTAATGGAACTGATCTTTTCACTGATCAGGCTTTCCCGGATCAGGTAGGTAAGCATCCAGGTTGTCCCTTTGATGGGAACGTAATACATAGTTCCCGCGATTTTATTATATGTGAAAGAAACATAACCGTCTTTTCCCCTGGCAAAATCCTGTTTCATCTTTTCCAGGGAGTTTCCGGAGTCAAAGCTGGCGGATTCCATCGCCTGCAGCAGATTGGCATCGGCAGACAGACCGCCCAGTACCACATTCGTCAGCGGGATTCCTTCTTTTGTATAAATGTTACAAAACGTGGCTTTGTTGTTATCGGCCTGCAGGGAAACGCCTTCCAGCATACGCTGCATGTCAATTTCCATGAAGCTTGCTACCAGCGTCTGCCCGTTAAACGGGAGTTTTTTCAGCGGAATTGCGATGATTACGCTTTTGTTTTTGGTTTCGATATTCTTTATGGAAATCTCAGGACCTGCGAGAGACCGGTAATCAAACCGGTAGGAGTCAATATCGTTCTGTATTCCCTGGGCCGTATAAATCAGCCCGTTGCTGTCCACAAAGGCAAACTTTTCCAGCCCGTACAATTGTTTCATCCTGCGCTGGAACGCCTGCAGATGGTCTATGTCCTGCAAATCGTAAGGCTCAAGCAGCCCCGTTGCTACCTGAAAATTATCAATCGTCTTTTGGAGGTTGGAAGCAATGACCTGTTCCCGCCGCCCTGCCAGTTCGTCAAGATATAACAGGCTTACGGAACGTACGGCATCTTCGGTATCTTTTTTTGCGATCCGGCCCATCCACATGGTGCCAAAGATCAAGATAACCGATACAATGATACCGCCTATGATCGCGGCTTTCTTAATACCGTTTGATCTGCTGCTTTCCATATTATTGGCCATTGTGTATCACGCTCCTGTATTTCTTGCACTGCCCTGCTTTGCAAGCGCCTGTGCTTCCTCAAATTTCTGTTCCCGTTTGATCTGGGCGTCGATGTTGCTGACGCCAACCACAACGTGGCGGCTTTCATTTTCGGAACCTTCCATCAGGATGATTTTCATATTGGCATATACGCTCTTTCCGCTGTTAACCAGCCGGTACGTAACAGATATACTCCCGTTTATATTTAATTCCTTCAGCATGTTTTCTTTGTTTAGTACATAAAGCACTTTGGCCAGGTCGTCTTCATGAACCGCAAGGGGCGCATTATGCAGACAGCTTTCAAAGAAATCAATGCCGTTGCTTTCTGTTTGCAGTTCCTTGTATTTATCGGCGGAACTGAATTCAATGAAGGCGTTTGTATCCATGTTCACATAATAAATGCTGAAAAAATCGTTGGCCAATGCCTGCGCGATACGGGCATAGGTAAGAGTGTCCATATGGGCTTTCTGCAGTTTCTTCTCCTGTGCCTGCCGGTACAGCGACTGGGTATGAATATTACTGATGCCGATGACCACGCCCCGACTTTCACTGCCGGGCCGCGCAAGCTTCATGCGATAGTATTCCGGCTGACCGTTCACCAGCTTTCGATAGTCGATGGAATATACCGGTGTATTGTCCAGCAAGCCGATCATTTCTTTCTTCTGCATGACAGCCAGTATTTTTTCCAGGTCTTCCGGATGAATTACCTTTTTTAAGTTCTTCCTGCATTCCCGGAAAAAACTGGAGCCGCTGCGCTCCAGGTGCAGATCCGCATAGGCGTCTTCCGCTTTAAACTCTGTATATTCTTCCGTGTCCAGATCTACGTAGTACACCCTTTCAAAATCGCTGGAAAGCGCATGGGCGATGCCATACAGCGCTACGATTTTCAGCTTTTGCTCTTCTTCCGCAGAAGCGTTCCCCTCTGCATCTGCATCCTGTGCCGAACGGTTGCCTTGCAAAACCGCAGCTTCCCGGTTCGGTTTTGTAATGTCTGCCGATTTGGACACAGCCTGTTGCTTCTTCTGTATAATAAATGCTTCAAACTCTTCCGCAGGTACCGGCTTGGAAAAATAATATCCCTGTACAATGTCGCAGCCCAACGCTTTTAATGTGGTGAGCTGTTCTTCCGTTTCCACGCCTTCCGCAATGACAGGAACCTTCAGATATTCCGCGATGTCGATGATCAGTTCGATCATGCGGGTATCCTTTCGTTTACTGAACGCAGTGCGGATAAATTTCATGTCCAGCTTCAGCGCGTCGATGGGCAGCATGGACAACATATTCAGGGACGAATACCCGGTCCCGAAATCATCCATCTCAATGCGGAAGCCTAACTTACGCAGTTGCTTTACGATGTTGATAATCTGTATGGAATTATCGGTGTAGGCGGATTCCGTAATTTCCAGCAGGTACTCTGCCGTGGTTAATTTGTTTTCTTCAATAATTTTTTTGAATATGGAAATAAGTTCCGGATCATACATATCCACACGGGATACATTCACCGATACCGGCACGGTAACGCCCAGCGTATCTTTCCAACGGCGGATCTGTGCGGCTGCTTCCTGCCAGACGTAATGGTCCAGCTTATGGACCAGGCCGTTGTCTTCCAGCAGCGGAATAAACAGACCCGGGTCGATCATGCCCAGCCGGGGATGTTTCCAGCGTACCAGCGCTTCCGCACTGGCAAGGACAGGCTCGTCCTTACGCACGTCAAATTTTGGCTGGTAGTAAACCTGGAACTGGCGCTGCTCCAGCGCACTCCGGAAATCATCCAGCAACTGCTCTTCATACAGTTTTTCGTTGTGAAGTTTATTATCATAATACGAAACCGTCTGCCCATACTTGTTTCGTCCGGTGTCGGCTGCCATCTTTGCCCGGTCAAAACGCCGTTCAATATCAATGCTTTTATCTACGTCAGGATACACGCCCATACGCAGATGAAAACGGTTTCCGGATTCGGCCGCGTTATCATCAAAATCCGAGGCTGCCTGCTCCATCATTTCTTTATAATGCTCACCGTGGCGGCAATAGATCAAAAACGTATCCGCCTCCAGACGACAGGCAAAGCCGCCGGATTTGCGGAGCAGCACCCGGATCAGTTCCGCAATATGGCGAAGCACCGTGTTACCGTATTCCTTGCCATACCGTTCGTTGATAATATGGAAATGATTGATGTTTACCAGGATTGCGTCCATGGGGATTTCTTTGTTACGCAAATCAAACTGCTCGGCATAACGGAAAAAATATTCACGGTTATAGAGTCCGGTCAGAGCATCCTTTTCCGTTGACTGGATCAGTTTCCGGTCTTCTTCCAGTTCAATGGTACGCTTTACACGGGCCATGATTATTTCCGGCAAGGGGTACGGTTTGGAAATAAAATCACTGGCGCCCAGCTGCAGGCTGGGTACTTCTGATTTATGGTCGGAGGTCAGCACAATCACGGGAATATGTTTCATTTCCTTATTGCTCTTGATCAGCTTCAGCAAATCAAGCCCGTGTATCCCCGGCATAACCAGATCCAATAAGATCAGCGCCAGATCGTTTCTGTGATCGCGGATGGCAGCCAGCCCTTTTTTGCCGTCCTCCGCAAAAATTACATGATACTCTTCCGAAAGAATCTGCCTGAGAATCTCCCGGTTGATCATTTCGTCGTCCACGACCAGTACCATTTGCTTTTTATTTTCAGGAGTAAATTGTTCCTCCGTCTGAAGCATAGACTTATCCTTCTTTCTGATTTGTGAACTATGTTATTTCCTGCAGCTTCATCAGCATATTATAAACGGTAATCAGCGGCAGCCCTACTACATTATCGTAACTGCCTTCGATCCGTGCCACCAGCGCAGCGCCTTTGCCCTGAATGCCGTATGCGCCGGCCTTGTCCAGCGGCTCGCCGGTGCTGACATACCGGTCAATTCTTTTTTCCGTAAGCTTACGGAAGTGCACCCTGGTGGTGATGACCTGCAGCATCGTCTTATCCCGATACAACACGACAGCCGCCGTTTTGACTTCGTGCACGTTGCCGCTCAGCTGTCTGAGCATGTCCTTCGCGTTGTCCGGGTCTGTGGGTTTGCCTAATATTTTATTTCCCAGTACGACAATGGTATCGGCGGCGATGACCGGCGTCCAGGTTCCCGTCACGGCCGTGGCAGCCTTGCCTTTGCCCAACGCGTTATAGGCGCAGACAAGATCTGCGTCCCGGTACTGGGAAAGCAGCACCAGATCTTTTTCGCAAAATGTTACGCCCTGTTGCGTGGAAGCCGCAGACAAAAAGTTTTTTCGTAATTGTGTCAACTGTTCCGTCGCCTCGTTTACCGTCTCCACTTCCGCAAAGGGAAGAGAACGTACTTCCACGTCCCAGCCTATTTGCTTCAGTAAATCATAACGGCGGGGCGACCCGGAGGCCAGAATAATTTTCATGATGATTACACCTTTATCATTTGGATATACACTGTGAAAACATAAAAAGTTTTTTCTTAATAAAACCACTTTAAATTTAAGTCACGTTACATCATTGCATAATTAACCAATTCTATTTTACCACATTCTCCGAAAAAAAGTTACATATTTATTGTAGACATAATTTTTGTTATTTTTTCTTCCGGTTTCATAGATTATGCAAAAAAAATCGCCTGTCATGTGACAGGCGATACTACACAACACGAATCCTATGAAATTGCGTTTTGAAATGCAATGACTTCTATACTATGAATTTGCGTTCTGGAATGCAATGGCTTCTTTCGGCTCCAGGGGCTTGCTGAAATAATACCCCTGAATGGTGTCTGCGCCAAATTCTTTCAGACGTTCATACTGCCAGCCGGTTTCCACGCCTTCGACCACCATACCCTTCCCCAGATCGTGGGACAGGTTGATGACATCTTTGATGATGGAGTCGTTTCCTTGCACCAGGTAGTTGTCTACCAGGGATTTGTCCAGTTTGATGGTTTCCACCGGAATGTACGTCAGGTATCCCAAGGCGGAGTACCCGATGCCGAAGTCATCCATGACCAGACGAATTCCCGCTTTCCGGAAACGGTCCAGCAGGAGTTCGGCATGAACCGTCCGGTCCAGGAATACACTTTCCGTAATTTCAATTTCCACAAGATTGGAAGGAATATTATACCGCTGCAGCATTTCTTCCAGGAAAGACACATACTCCGAATCGCTGATCTGCCGGCTGGAGTAATTGATGGAAACCGGTTGCAACGGATACCCCAGTCCCCTCCAGACAGCCATCTGCCGGATGGTAAGCTCGGTGGTGATACGCCCGATGCGCCAGATCCAGCCGTTCTTTTCCGCTACCGGGATAAACTGGGCGGGGCCGATTTTGGAGTCTTTCATGCGTACCAGCGCTTCATACCCGTTAACAAGTTTTGTCTTAACGTCCACCTTGGGCTGGTACAGCATATAAAACTTGTCGTTTTCAATGGCATCAATCAGTTTTTCACTGATGGTATGCTCTTCGTGGGCCCGGTCCTTCAATTCTTTTGAATACACGTAGACCTGGTTCTTGCCGCGCCGACGTGCTTCGTCCATGGCGTCTTCCGCATTGGCGATCAGATGTTCCGCTTCCAGGTTATCCACCGGCAGGGCAATGCCCACGCTGGCGCTGAGTTTCAGGAAAATATTATCCAGGATGATAGGATCCGAAAACGCTTTCAGGATTTCCAGTACGGCCGGATGATCGCTCTTCGCCACCAGGTCCGGCATGAGGAATAAAAACTCATCCCCTGCATAACGGATCAGTTCCATCCGCCATTTTCCGGAAATGGTTTTTAACCGTTCCGTCAGGGTAAGAAGTACTTTATCCGCAATCTGCGTTCCATAGGTGCTGTTGACATTCCGGAACCCGTCGATGTCTGCCATGACCACGGACCAGTCCGTGGAATTCCGCATAATTTTAGACAGCAGCGGTACCGCAAGACGACGACGCCAGATACGAAGATCCGCATCGTGGGTGGTCTCATAATTCAACAGTTCTTTTTCGTCTTCCACTTCCCGCTTCAGATAATAAATGCAGTTCTCACGGTGATTGAACCCGTTATAGATGGCCTTCGCCATTTGCCTGCAGGTATCGTAACCGCAGCTGGTGCAGTTAATGTTGCGGGACTCTTCCGTATACTTGCGCATGGAGTTGAAGATCTTTTCCATGTCCTCTTCCAGAGGTTCGCGAACGCGGCAGGCGGCGGAACGGTCTGTATATTCACGAAGATAATCATCCAGACGCAGGGAGGCGAACTGTTTGTTCAGGGCGTCCATACGCTCCTGCGCCGAAAGGCTCCGGCCCCAGGCATCGTTTTTATTATTATTCTTAACGCTTTCGCGAATCTTCAGCAGATTATACAGCGCCTTGTCGGTGGAAGCCATGCTCAGGTCCACAGCGGTACCGCAGATGCAGCCCTTTTCACAGTTCAGCGCGTCAATCATCAAAAACGGAGTCTCTCCGTCCGCAATCAGTTTGGCGTTTTTATCCAGATAGCGGTACATGCGTTTTTCGCCGCTGATTTCCCGGATAAACGCTTCATCGCCAACCAGCCATCTTACATTTTCCATGAGGCCGCCGGGGGTCGGATAATATGCGCCTAACCCGTAACCGATCTCGTCCGTTACCGGTTCCCCTTCAATCTGATGCGAACGTACATACTGCATCAGGTGTTCGAAAGTGACGTTATACTGTACCAGGCCCTTGTTATGGGGGTCTTCGATTTCCATCTTCTTGGCGATACAGGGACTGATAAACGCGAATTTATCGGTAATTCCCATTTCCTTCCGGGCATAAATCGCGGCACACATGAGAGGGCTCTGTACCGGGAACAGTTTCGGGAGCAGTTCGGGGTGATATTTTTCGATATAAGCTACCACAGCGGGACAGGGCTGGGATATGCCGCCGATGAAACCGTATTGCCGGATATAATTGATGTAACCCCAGGTGGTGATGTCCGCGCCGAAAGAAACACTGATGAAACGTTTGACGCCAAGCTTTTTCAGTCCGCCCAGCACCTGCTCGTATTCATCCGGATAATTGGCCTTAAAGGCCGGGGCAATCAGAACAGAAATACTGTCGCCCTTCTGCAGGTCGGCAAAAAAGGCGTCCGTATCGTCACGCCAGGAACGGGCATTGTGGTCGCAGGCATCAAAGCACGCGCCGCAGGCGACACAGCGTTTCGGGTCAACATTAATCCGGGATACGCCGCGTTCATCCGGTTCGGTAGAGATACAGGCGCCTACACAACTACAAACCTTAATGCATTTGTTGCAGCCGACACAATTCTCGTTTGTGAACACTAAAGATTCTTTGTCAGTTAACGGTTTCATACAGATTTTCCCCTTCGGAAATTTTTTAGAAAATACTTTCGGAGATAAAGTGTGTGTCTTACGTAACAGCGTTATAAAAAATCACATATATATTAATTATAAATGAAAAATTTAAAAATGACAAGAAACAACAACCTCATCATAAAAAAAATCTCTCTTCCGCCTTGTGCAGAAGAGAGACAGTATCCTTATTTTTTTCTGAAAGCAACCTGTTTCGGTCCCACATTGACCACGTCTTCCGGAATGATAACGTCGTCGAAGCCGATGCTGCGCGTGTGCAGCGTGTGGCACCATTCGTGCTCGTTCCGGTGCAGGAACCCAAGCATTACAATGGGAATCCAGCTATAAATGAAAATGGGATAAACCAGCAGATACAGCCAGGATTTAAAGGAAGCGCGAATCTTCCACAGCACCGCTACCGGGAAAATGTACTGGCCCACGCCGATGATCTGCCAAACCTGGATGGGCAGCACCTCGTACAACACGTTGGTGTAAAAGGGCACCAGGTTGTAAATGTACGTGCAGAACACAAAGAAGGTTGACAAAAGCAGGAAGTACGGCTGCACCAGATTGATCATACCGTCCAGCACGACGATATTGTGTTCCGTAATTCCCTTCCATAACATTTTGGGGATGTAGCGGTTGGCCACGTCAAAATGTCCCTGGGCCCAACGTTTCCGCTGATTCCAGGCTGCTTTGAAGGTCAGCGGTTTTTCGTCGTAGATCACGGCGTCATGCGCCCAGGTGGTGGGAATATTTTCCATCAGGGCTTTCATGGTGAATTCCATGTCTTCCGTCAGGCAGGTGGCGCCCCATCCGTACTGTTTCAGCAATTTGGTATCGATGCACATGCCGGTACCGCCCAGCACGCAGGACAGGCCGATGTTATATTTGGCCAGATGCCAGATGTGGTTTACGATCCAGAAGGAAATGGAGAACATGCCGGACACCCAGGTATCTTCTGGATTTTTGGAATCCATATAACCCTGGATCAGACGCTCTCCGCTGCACAGGTGGTTGTTCATGATCTTCAGGAAATCCGGATGCACCAGATTATCCGCATCGAATACACAGACTGCGTCGTACTGGCGTTCCAGACCGAACAGGCGGTGGAACATCCAATCCATGGCAAAGCCTTTGCCCTTCCCCGTTTCGCTGAAACGTTCATACACAATGGCGCCGGCGTTGCGGGCAGCTTCTGCGGTTTTATCCACGCAGTTATCTGCCACGACGAAGATGTCGTATAACTTGTCGGAATAGTTC
>JAFSPK010000114.1:0-12408 GCA_017443005.1 Acidaminococcaceae bacterium | reverse complement strand
TTTCTGTAAAAAACATTTTGAATTTAAGGAAACGCTGATTAATTCGTCTGTACGCTGACCGGTGCTTTTTGTGACTGACTGCGTCAATGTCCCTCAACGCAGCTACGGCTGCGCCTTCGGGCCATTTCCTTGTCAGTCGCAAAAAGCCCTCGGTCATCGCACAAACTCATTTAATCAGCGTCTCCTTAATCAGGAATTATTCTCAGTGTATTTTGTATACATGACCGGCTTTTTGTGTTATAATAAGTCGCGTAGGTTGTATGTATGGACAGTTTTTTTGACAATAAATTTTTTAAATTTGATTTTTACGAAATCCGGTAAAGGAGTGTTAAGATGACAGAAGTAAAACCCTTGAAAATTACAGAAACCGTATTGCGGGACGGTCCGCAGTCTTTGGTTGCGACCCGGATGCGGGTGCAGGATATGATTCCGGTTCTGGAAAAACTGGACAACGTTGGTTATCATGCTATTGAAGCCTGGGGCGGCGCGACCTTTGACGCCTGCCTGCGTTTTTTGGATGAAGACCCCTGGGGCCGTCTGCGGATCTTGCGGCACCGGATGCCGAACACACCCATCCAGATGCTGCTGCGGGGCCAGAATCTGTTAGGCTACAACCATTATGCGGACGACGTAGTATCTGAGTTTATTAAAAAGAGTGTGGAAAACGGCGTCTCCATTATCCGTGTATTTGACGCGCTCAACGATACGAGAAACCTGGAAACTTCCTTTAAAGCAGGCAAGAAGGCCGGGGCCCACATGCAGGGCGCGTTGGTTTATACTACCAGTCCGTATCACAAACCGGAGGACTTTGTGCGGCTGGCCAAGGAAATGGTACAGATGGGGGCCGATTCCATCTGCATTAAAGATATGGCAGGTCTGTTGAGCCCCTACGGCGCGGAAAATCTGATCAAAGCATTGAAAAAAGAAATTGAGGTTCCGCTGGAACTTCATAATCACTGTACCACCGGTCTGGGCCATATGACCGCGCTGAAAGCGGCGGAAGCCGGCGTGGATATTCTGGATACGGCGCTTGCCCCGTTCTCGGGAACCACAAGCCAGCCCTGTACCGAAGCCATGGTGGCCACACTGGCGGAAAGCCCCCGGGATACGGGACTGAATCTGGAAACGTTAAATGAGCTGGCAGAATATTTCACCGGCGTCAAGAGTAAAATTGTCAATGAGTTCCATGTGAACCCGAACTTTAACGTAAATCCCAAAGTGCTGCTGTACCAGATTCCCGGCGGCATGCTGTCCAACCTGCGCAGCCAGATGGCAGGCATGGGTATCGGCGACAAGCTGGACGAAGTGCTGAAGGAAATGCCTCAGGTGCGGGAAGATTTAGGCTATCCGCCCCTGGTTACGCCTACCAGCCAGATCGTCGGTTCCATGGCGGTGATGAACGTGGCTATGGGCCGTTACAAAATGATTCCCCGCGAAGTAAAGGAACTGATCCGCGGCCGGTACGGCAAAACGGCCGGACCTATCAATCCGGAGGTGCGGAAGCTGGCCATCGGAGACGAGCCGGTCATTGACCACCGTCCTGCCGACGACATTAAGCCGCAGCTTAAGACCATGCGCGACCGTCTGGATGAAGCGGGCTATCCCGGCCTCAGCGTAGAAGACGTGTTGTCTTATGCCCTGTTCCCGGATGTAGCGTTAAATTATTTCCGCAGTCACAGATAATTCACAGAAAAACACAGTTTCGCGTTACTACAGAGATGGTTTCTCATTATTTCAAAGATAAGAAAACAACCTGGCTGATTTTTTCAATAGCCGGCGGATAAGTCGGAAAGGAGACGTTGCATGGCTAAAAAGATTACCGATAAAGTAACCTGGGTAGGAAAAATTGACTGGGAGCTGGTGTATTTTCACGGACATGAGCTCTCCACCTACAAAGGTTCTTCCTATAATTCCTATCTGGTGCAGGACAAAAAGACGGCGCTGATCGATACCTGCTGGAAACCCTACGATGAGGAATATGTAACCAATTTAAAAGAAACGGTCGACCTGAAGAAGATCGATTACGTGATCATGAACCACAACGAGATCGATCACAGCGGCGCCCTGTCTGCCCTGATGCGGGAAATTCCGGATGTGCCCATTTACTGCACCAAAAAAGGCGAAAGCATTATCCGGGGACACTATCATCAGGACTGGAACTTTGTGAACGTAAAGACCGGCGACACCCTGGACCTGGGTGACTCCAAACTTGTTTTTATCGAAGCGCCTATGCTGCACTGGCCGGACACCATGTTCACCTACATGACCGGGGAAAATATTCTCTTCAGCAATGACGGCTTCGGCCAGCATTTTGCCAGCGAAGAACTGTACAACGATAAAGTAGATGTTCATGAAATGTACAGCGAAGCCATGAAATATTACGTAAACATTTTGAATCCCTACAGCCCCATGGTGACCCGGAAGATTAAGGAAATCCTGGCCATGAACGTGCCGGTTGACATGATTTGCCCCAGCCACGGCATCATCTGGCGTGATAATCCCATGCAGATCGTGGAGACCTATCAGAAGTGGGCGGCCAATTATCAGGAGAATCAGATCACCTTTGTGTACGATACCATGTGGGAGTCCACACGCCGTATGGCAGAGTGTATCGCGGAAGGTATCCGGCAGGCTGACCCGGACGTGGTCATCAAGCTGATGAACGCGGCCAAAGAAGACAAGAGCGATATTGCCACGGAAGTGTTTAAGTCCAAAGCAATTCTGGTGGGTTCGCCTACCATCAATTATGGGTTCGCCTATTCTATCGGCGGCATGCTGGAACTTATCCGGGGCCTGAAGTTCAAAAACAAAAAGGCCGCGGCGTTCGGCAGCTACGGCTGGAGCGGCGAAGCGGTAAAACAGATGACGGAACTGCTGCAGGGCGCAGGCTTCGCGATTGTCAATGACGGAATCCGCTGCCAGTGGGTGCCGGATGAAGCGCACATGGAAGAGTGCCGTCAGTACGGCCGGGCCTTTGGGGAAGCTGTAAAATAAGCATTGCTGCGTTTTCGGTGTTGTAGTAAGAGAATGCGGCAAAAGGATTGACAATCATTCCGGCAAGTGCACAGAAAGTTTAATGTACGGTTTGTTAAGGAAAAATGCAGGTGGTTTTCCTGTTTCGGGAGAATCACCTGCTTTACTGTAATGCAGGCTGCCGTTGCGGGAGAAAAGGATTATATTGTATGAAGACAACAGTCATATTGATTCGTCACGGGGAAACAGAGTGGAATGTGCTGCACCGGTTTCAGGGCCTTTCGGACATTCCCCTGAATGATACGGGAAGGCAGCAGGCCGGTTTTGCAAAAAACGGTCTGCAGAATATAACATTGGACGCTATTTACACCAGTCCGTTGCAGCGGGCGGTGGAAACCGCGGAGATTATCCGGGGCGACAGAAGGATTCCTGTGTATCCCACAGACGGGCTGCAGGAAATGGGCGTGGGCGAGTGGGAAGGCCTGCTGGTATCGGAAATAGATGAAAAGTATCCGGGCTGGTATGATGTCTGGCGCACCGCTCCCACAAAAGTCAGACTCAAAGGCGGAGAACCGTTTACGGAAACACAGAAGCGGGCCTGGAAAACGTTTTGGGAAATTGTAAAAAAGCATGAAGGAAAAACCGTGCTGATCGTATCTCACATGATGTGTATCAGCAGTATCCTTCTGACCATTGCGGGCATTCCGCTGGATGAAATCTGGCAGCATCCCATCGGCAATGGCGCCTTAAATATTGTGGAAGTGGATGGGGATCGCAAAGCGGTCATTACAGACTGGAGCCGGGACGATCATATTCCGGAAGAATTCCGATTGAAACAGCCTTTTGGCAGACCGAAATAGCCTTTTAATCAGCGTGGAAAAGCAGGAGACTTTGCTTTCGGAAGTCTGTTGAGTGTAACTTCCTGTACAATCTGTCAAAGAATTCGGATTCGCTGGATAAAATTGTTAACTGATTCACAAATTTTATTGACAGAACAGTAAAGTTGGTTATAATTTGAAATAATAGTTCTATATCATACTTTTTACATATGATATGAGAAGAAAAGGAAATTGGAGGGGATTTCATATGTTTTTGAAAAAAGTTTCACTGATTCTGGCGACGGCTCTTCTGGCGTTCAGCCTGACGGGCTGCGGCGGCGGAGACAAGAAAGAAGAAAAGAAAGCACCGGCAGCAGATAAGCCGATCAAGATTGGCGTAACCGCTGGACCGCATGCAGAAATCATGGACAACGTAAAGAAACTGGCGGAAAAGCAGGGGCTGAAGATCGAAGTGGTGGAATTTAATGATTTCGTAACGCCTAACGTAGCCCTGAACCAGCGCGAACTGTTTGCCAACAGCATGCAGCATGCGCCGTATCTGGCGGCGACCCTGAAAAAGGAACCCAGCTTTAAGTTAAAAGAATGCTTTAAGACCGTAATTTTCCCGATGGCCGTATATTCCACCAAAGTGAAAAAGGGCGAGACCATTCCCGACGGCGCAACGGTTGCAATTCCCAACGATCCGTCCAACGGCGGCCGCGCGCTGCTGATGCTGGACAATGCGGGACTGATCAAAGTGAAAGATAAAACCAATTCCGTTACCGCATTAACGGACGTGGTGGAAAACAAACACAACTTTAAATTCCAGGAGCTGGACGCAGCCGGCATTCCCAGAAGCATTAAAGACGTGACCATTGCCTGCATCAACGTAAACTACGCGCTGCCTGCGGGACTGAATCCTCTGAAGGACGCCATCATTGTGGAAGGCGCGGACAATCCCTATGTAAATATTTTTGTTACAACGGAAAAGAATTTCAACGATCCGCGGATCAAACAGATTGAGAAAGTGTACCGTTCGGAAGAGAACAAGAAGTTTATTCTCGATCACTTCAAGGGCAGCATTCTCAGCGCATGGTAATTACATATTGTTTATAAACAAATTCCCCAATTGCAGTTTGCGATTGCAATTGGGGAATCGTTTTTTACAGGGATTGTTCAGAAAAAATGTTGCAGGCCGATGTATGCAATGATATTATATATAACACATATAAGAAAAATAAAAAACAAAGAGCAGGAGTGATTCGATGAGAGCCGTAGTAACCAGAGTAAAAGAAGCGTCGGTAGTAATTGAAGGAAACGTTACGGGAAAGATTGGGCAGGGTTTTCTGATTCTATTGGGCATCGGTCCCGAAGATACGGAAGCCATAACGGACAAGATGGCGGAAAAAATCTGTAACTGCCGCGTTTTTGAAGATGAAAACGGAAAGATGAACCTGAGCCTGGACCAGGTGGGCGGTTCTCTTTTGGTGATTTCCCAGTTCACTCTCTATGCTGACCTGAAGAAACGCCGTCCCGGCTTCTCCCACGCGGCCAAACCGGAGCTGGCGGTTCCTCTGTACGAAAAATTTATGGAGAACTGTCGAGCCAGAGGTTTTGCAGTGGAACACGGCGAATTCGGCGCCGATATGCAGGTACATTCCGTAAACGACGGACCGGTTACACTGCTGTTTGACAGCGCGGAAATGTGAGTAAACACAAATTCTGTCATGACAAATCCATAAAAAATAAACCGGCATGTTGCAGATGCCGGTTTTCTTTGTGCTGACTTGGGGAGTAAAACGTTCCTGAAAAAATAACCGGAGTTCTCAGGAAGCTTTATACTCTGCGTCAATCGTTTCGCTGTGCAGTTTTTGCGGCTTGGGGTAAAGCAGAATGGCATCGTGAATGACCTGTTTGGCAATTTCCCGGTTGCACTCGGCAACCAGGCTTTTCATGCGGAAAAGATCAAAAAGCCACCAGACAAAGCCGATGTAGATGTAACACAGCGCCCACAAAAAGATGTTTTTAAATGGTTTGTTCAAATAAAAATAGTGTGCCCCAAACAGTACCCAGAAAATATAAGCGGACGAAAGGGATTTTTCTTTTACAGGCAGCGTCTGTATTACGTATTGCTGCTGCTGTTCGGTCAAATTCTGAATTTCCAATCTGGTCTGTGCGTCCATTGTTGTTCCTCCTGAAACGTTACATAATGCGGAAAGCCGGCTGTGATTTCAAATCGGACTGCAAAGATGCTGCGGACTTCAGCCGTTTCCGTGCGCCTGCGCGCATAATCTAATGTGTTATCGAGAGGGACCGGACAAGCATCTCTGCCGGACCGACTTCATTATAAGGAAAATGGTGTGGGAATTTGTAACAAAAGTTAGGCAAAAATGTGAAGAAAATATGTACACGGTTTGAGGAACGAATGGAAAGAGCACGCCGTTTCTTCTTGAAAAGTTTTTGTTTCGCCGGAATTGTGATACAATGAGATTAAAAAGAGATTGAAAGATTTACCGTAATTATCTTTTGATGAATGCGGAATTAGTTACCGGAGGAGAACGACGTGCACATTTATGCCATAGGGGATCTGCATTTTTCCGGAGTTCCCGAAACAAAGCCCATGACGGTGTTCGGGGAGCACTGGCAGCATCACCGGCAACGCATTATGGAAAACTGGAAACAGACCGTTGCGCCGGAAGACCTGGTCATTCTCTGCGGCGATATTTCCTGGGCTATGAAGCTGACGGACGCGGTGCAGGATGATTTGCAGTCTATTGCGGAGCTGCCGGGTCGAAAAGTAATGTTACGTGGCAATCACGATTACTGGTGGACCGGTCTTTCCAAAATGAAACAGGCGACAGGAGACGCCTTCTTCTTTCTGCAAAATAATTTTTATCCGGTAAACACGGAAGCGACAAAGCTTGCGATCTGCGGTTCACGGGCCTGGCTGACGCCCGCCTGTGAAGGCTACAAGCCGGAAACCGACGACAGTATTCTCCGTCATGAAGAGTTACGCATCAGAGCTTCGCTGGACGCTGCCAAAAAAGAAGGGTACGATGAAATTCTGCTGGCCTTGCATTATCCGCCTTTTTATTCGGCAGAAGAGAACTCTGTTTTCAAACAGATGATTGAGGAATACAACGTGAAGACCTGCGTGTTCGGTCACATTCACGGCGCGGAAGGGGCTGCTTCCATCTTTGAAGGGAAACGGGACGGATGCCGTTATAAACTGGTTTCCGCCGATACGCAAAATTTTACGCCGGTGCTGATACAATAAATTTCTGTAAAAAGTATTGACAATCCCTTTCATTTTAGTTATAATAGCTTTGCTGTTGAAAACAACGATAATGTGACTCCGTAGCTCAGCTGGATAGAGCGTTTGGCTACGAACCAAAAGGTCGGGGGTTCGAATCCCTCCGGGGCCACCATTGTAAATCCAGTAGCTATGCAGAGTTCAAACTGCATAGCTATTTTTATTTTCAATCAATCAGAAAGGGCGTTTTATCATGGTCTTATATATTGATGCCTGTGTTCGGAAAAACTCACGTACAAGACGCCTTGCGGACTGTCTTTTGCACACGCTGAACGCTCCGTATACGCGGCTGCGTCTGGAGGAATGTGTTTTCCCGACGGTGGATGAGGCGTTTCTTGAAAAAAGGGACCGCCTTTTGCGGGAAGGGGATTTTGACAATCCTGTCTTTGCCTATGCAAGGCAGTTCGCCCAAGCCGATGAGATCATTATTGCTGCTCCTTTTTGGGATCTGTCCTTTCCCGCAGTTCTGAAGTCGTATCTGGAGCAGATCAACGTGGTCGGCATAACCTTTCGGTACACGCCGGAGGGGATTCCGGAAGGCTTGTGCCGGGCGGAACGGCTGTACTATGTCACGACGGCCGGCGGGGACTTCTTCCCGGAACAATATGGATTTGGGTACATACAGGCGTTGGCGCAAAACTTTTATCATATCAAGGACGTTAAACTGATCAAAGCGACCGGACTAGATATCGAAGGTGCGCCGGTGGAAAAAATACTGCGGGATTGTGAGGAAAAGATTAGAAGGTGATCCGCATGGATACTCTTACTTTGACCAAGACCCGACATAGCACACGCAAATTTTTGCAGATACCGGTGGAGAAAGAAAAGATTGAACAGACTGCAGCAAAAGATTCGGTAACCACGCAGGTATAAGGCTTGCGTGGTTATTTTTGTTTTCCTTCAGGCTGGAAAATTTTCTTAAAAAGTGTTATAATTAATAATTAAGTAATTTGATTTTTAAGAATCGTTCGTCGTATATATTTTTTATATTCATGCAGTAAAATAATACGATTTTATACATGGTGATACATGGACACGGAGGCGGATTTTTATGCGATGCAAAAGGACGCTCGGGTTTTTGGTGAGCATAATCACTTTGCTGACCATTGCAGTATCTTTTACGGCATATGCGCATAACTTTGAAGAAAAGGTTGTACGTGTTGGCTGGTACGATTCGGCGTTTCACCACCGGGATCAGTTCGGGCGGCGCTCCGGTTACGGCTACGAATACCAGCAGCGCATTGCAACCTACACCGGCTGGACTTACGAATATGTAGAAGGCAGCTGGTCAACTCTGTTAGAGAAGCTGATTGCGGGAGAAATCGATATCCTCAGCGATGTGTCCTATACTCCGAAGCGGGCGGAAAAGATTCTCTATTCCGCAGAAGCTATGGGCGCGGAGGGATATCATGTCTTTATTACGCCCAATAACAATGAAATCAGGCCGGACGACTTTTCCACCTTTAACGGAAAACGTGTAGGCGTTAACAAGAACAGTATCCAGGAGCAGCTTTTTAAGCAGTGGGTGGAAAAGCATAATGTGCAACCGATCATCGTAGAATTGACGGCCAAAACCCCCAAGCTGCTGGAAATGCTTAAAAACGGTGAAATCGACATGCTGGTGACCCTGGACACCTATGGCAACTCTGCCGATGTGGTGCCGGTGGTGAAAGTCGGCTTTGCGGAATCGTTCTTTGGCATTAACAAAGACCGTCCGGATCTGAAACGGGATCTGGACACTGCCATGAACCGCATTTTTGAAGAAAACCGGGATTTTAACCAGCAGATGACCCAGAAGTTTAACCGGTCCAGCGCCGTGAACAAATTCCTTACGACGGAAGAACGGGAATGGCTGTCGCAACACGGTACGATCCGTGTAGGGTATCGGGATCATTTTCTCCCCTTCTGTAAGCAGGACGAGAACAGTAAAAAACTTGTGGGCGCCCTGGCGGATTATATTACGTTTGCGGAGAACGCAGAAAAGAATGCGAAACCCACCTTTGAACCCAGGGCGTATGCCACAGCGGAAGCTGCTTTGCAGGCTTTGGCCAAAGGCGAAATCGACTGTGTATTCCCCATAGCCCTCAGCGCCTATGACGGCGAGCAGCGAGGCATCATCATTACCGATCCTCTTATCAGTACGGAAATGTTCGCCGTGATCCGTGCGGATGATCACAGGGGCATTGTAGCGGATAAGGAAATGAAGGTTGCTGTCGTGGAAGGTAACCCCGGGAACGACACCTTCCTAAAGGATCATTTTCCCAAATGGAAGGCTAAATATTATAAAGACATTCGGTCTGCTTATCAGGCGGTGGCCAACGGCGAGGCAGATTATAGTTTGGTGAGCAACTACCGTATCGGTTTGGAAAGCAATTTGTTTGAAAAATACAAATTGTCTGTCCTCACAACTAACAAAAACCGGGATTTATCTTTTGCAGTCCGCAAAAAAGACGACTGCCTGTATTCGATCCTTAATAAAGTCAATCATATCGTTCCGGAAACGTCTCTCAATTCCGCGTTGAATAATTATGCGTTCCAGGATACGAAGGTTACGTTGTCCGATTTTGTGAGAGACAATCTGGGTTACGTAGTGGCTTTAGCTGCCAGCATTGTCGCCATAGTTTTCTGGATGCAGATACGGAATATGCAGTCGGAAGAAAAGGCGAAGGAAGGCCGTCAGATTATTTCCGAAACGGAACACGACCACCTGACCGGGCTGTATAACTGGAACTTTTTCCTCGTATATGCCAACCGGCTTTGGCGAGAACATCCCGAACAGTCCAGGGACGCAGTCGTCATGAATATTGAGCGCTTCCACTCCATCAACGCGCTGCATGGACGGGACTTTGGGGACAAGGTACTGCGTGAACTGGGCGATGAGATCAGCCGGTTCGCTGAGGAAACGGGCAGTATAGCCAGCCGGTATGAGGCGGACCATTTTGATATCTACAGCCCTCACCGGGAAGACTGGCAGGCACAGCTGGAACGGTTCCAGGCACGCATGGACAAACTCTTCCATAATGCCAACATCTCGCTGCGCATGGGGGTGAAGCCCTGGCAAAAGGATATGGAACCGGTTACCCAGTTTGACCTGGCCCGTACCGCCTGCAACAAGATGCGCGGAACGTTCAAAACCCGGGCGGCGATTTTTGACGTCGAGATGGAAAAACGGGAAAACCGGGATCAGCGTCTTCTGAATGACCTGAACCGTGCCTTGGAGAAGGGCGAGCTGGAAGTTTACTACCAGCCCAAATATGATATTCAGGCGGAACATCCGCGTCTGTCCAGCGCTGAGGCGCTTGTCCGCTGGCGGCATCCGGAACTGGGCCTGCTTTCACCGGCCGATTTTGTTCCCCTGTTTGAACAAAGCGGGCAGATCACCGAACTGGATAACTATGTATGGAAAGAAGCTGCCAGGCAGATTGCCACCTGGCGCAGCCGGCACGGCGTGGTCATGCCGGTATCCGTCAACCTCTCCCGGGTGGATGTGTTCGACCCGAACCTGATGGAAACTCTTGACGGGATCATCGCAAGGCATGAGCTGCAGGCCGGGGATCTCAAGCTGGAGGTCACCGAATCCGCTTATACCGAAAACGCAGAGCAGCTGATCCAGGTTATTGAAGAATTGCGGGCCAAAGGCTATAAAATCGAAATGGACGATTTCGGTTCCGGCTATTCCTCGCTGAACATGCTTTCTTCCATGCCGATTGACGTTTTGAAGATGGACATTGCGTTCATCCGGAACATCGAACGGAATGAAAAGGATTTCCGTCTTGTGGAATTGATTGTAGACATTGCCCGTTCCCTGAAGGTTCCTGTTATCGCCGAAGGCGTGGAGACGGCAGGGCAGCTGAACTTGTTGCGAAACGCGGGATGCAATCTGGTACAGGGGTATTATTTCTCCGCACCGCTGCCTGCGGCTGAATTCGAACGGAAGATACTCAGTGAAGTCGAAAAGGCTTGAAAAGCGGGAAGCATACATAAATTAGCTGATGAATAAGGGCGCTGTTTTTTCGGTCAGCGCCCTTTGAATTTTTTGTGCCCCGGGCTCTCTTTTTAGTACAAAAAATAATGTAAAATTTCTTGTTAAGTGTTATAATTAAAGTACTGAAGGAGGTGTGTTTCATGAAACACGTAGTTAAAAAATCTATGATGGTTGCAGGCGTTCTGGCCTGTCTGTTTGCTTCTACAGCGCTTGCGCAAACGGTAACGCCGAGCCCGGAACAGGATAAGGCGACCCAGACGGCAGCGCTGCAGGAAAACAAGGATTATGACGCAGCCCACGGTTATAAGAATGAAGCTGCCAAAGAACTGAAAAAAGAAGCGGCAGAAAAGAAAGAAGAGCAGGTTAAGGCGGAAAAGAATGCCGCGTGGGAACGGGACAAAGAAACCCAGAAAGAAGCGGTAAAGGAAAATAAAGACTATGATGCGGCCCATGGTTATAAGAATGAATCTGTCAAACAGCTGAAAGAAGAAGCCGCAGAAAAGAAAGAAGAAGCGGCAGTAAAGAAAAAAGAGCAAAGTGATGCGGAAAAGAATGCCGCATGGGAACGGGACAAGGCCACCCAGGCAGCCGCGTTAAAAGAAAACAAAGACTATGACGCTGCCCACGGATACGCAAAATAAAATACGATACGCTGAAGTCTCCTGCGTTGCAAATAGCGCAGGAGACTATTACATTTTCAAAACATACTACCGTGGTGAAAAAAATCCCCCAATTACGAAGTTGTAATTGGGGGAATAATTTTTATTGAGATACAGAACAGACGCTTCGGTTTCGCGTCAGCGGTTTGTCAGCATGTGTCGGGTAAAAATTGAAAAATGACTTACGATGACACAACTTACACTAACTGCCGTTTTGCGCGTTCCGCTTCAGCGCTTTCATCTTCTTCCGGATACCACATGACGTGGGTGAAGTCCACATAACATTCTTCGCCTTTGCCGAAGGTGATGCGATGGGGCGTCTGAATCTTCAGCAGCTGATCTCCGATGGGCACCAGGTATTCGGTGGTATCGGTCAGGAACACGCGGCTGTAAATGTGCGTCTTGAAGCCGTGGTCCCGGTTCAGGTCGATGGCGTTGGGCCGGGTGGCTACCACCATTTCCCTGTCGGCATGTTCCGGAATGGTCAGCGGCAGCGGGTTCTGCATGTCGCCCCGGGCATAGACCTGGCCGTGATCCAGCACTACGTGCAGGAAGGTGGACTGGCCCAGGAAGTTGTGCACGAAACGGTTCACCGGTTTGTTGTACAGATTGGACGGGGTGTCGATCTGCATAATGTTGCCCATGTCACAGACCATCATC
>JAFSPK010000113.1:0-7288 GCA_017443005.1 Acidaminococcaceae bacterium | reverse complement strand
GTTAACTTCCTGTTCATGGGAGATGCTTCCGCCAAGGCTAACGCACTGCGCGCCGGTCAGATCGACCTGGCTGAAAACATCATGAACGTTGCGGACCTGAAGGCCCTGCAGGCTGACAAGAAATTCACGGTTCAGGTTACGGCCGGTACCCGCTGCGGTTTCAGCTGGATGAACATGAAACCGGGCAAACCTCTGGCTAATAAGGCGCTGCGTCAGGCCGTGCTGAAAGCCATCGATTATAAGACTATCTGCAAATCCAACACCATCGGCGGTCTGTATACTCCCGGTCCGTCCGTTATCCCCAGTTCTTTGGGCATGGGTTTTGATAAGCTGAAGAATCCCTATGAATACGATCCGGAAGGCGCCAAGAAGATCCTGGACGAAGCCGGTATCAAAGATACCAACGGCGACGGCATCCGTGAACTTAACGGCCAGAATATCCAGCTCCGTTACATTTCCTATGCGAACCGTCTGCTGAACGACTTCTCCGATGCCCACACTCAGTATCTGAAGGCTGTAGGCATTGGCGTAAAGAGCGAGTACGGCAGCTCTGACGACCAGTGGACCAAACTGGTTGCAGGCGAATACGACTTTAACAACAATAACTGGAACACCATGATTGCCGGTTCTAATACATCCTATATGGGTAACTGGTGGAGCAAGAACAAGGATAATTACTGCGGCTTCAAGAGCGATGCTTACGACAAGGCTTATGAAGAAATGATGGTTACCATGGATCAGAAGCGCTACGAAGAGCTGATGTTACAGTGCCAGCAGATCCTGATCGATGAAGCTGCGGTTCTGGTAGACGGCTACTACAACAGCTGCATCATCTACAACGACAAGGTTGCTTCCGCCCATATGTATCCGCTGGATTACTACTGGATCACCGACGAAATTAAGCCGGCGGTCGCGAAATAAGGCAATATAAAATCCGCTTATAGGCGGCTATAAAAGCAAACACAAAGGATGCGGTGTACACCGTATCCTTTGTGTGATATTATTTTCTGTGGAAATCTGCAAAAGTTGCCTATGACGAGGAGAGAAGTCAATGAATAAGAACGCAATTATATCCAGATTGCTGCAAATGGTGATCGTACTGATCGGCATCAGCTTTCTGACCTTTTTATTAACCTACCTGTCTCCAGGCGATCCCGCGCGTAATATTTACACCCACAGCGGTGTTATGCCTACTTCGGAAATGATTGAAGAAATGCGCAGAAATCTGGGACTGGATAAACCCTTTTTAACGCAGTATACCGACTGGATCATCAACTGCCTGAAGGGGGATTTCGGACAGTCTTTCATGCTGCAGAAACCGGTTGCAGATCTGCTGATGGACCGTCTGTGGCCTACTCTGAAGCTGACTCTGGCTTCCACCATCCTTATGCTTTTGTTTGCAGTACCCTTAGGGGTTATTTCTGCCGTACACCACAACAAACCGATCGATTATCTTGTGCGGGCAGTCACTTTCTTTGGGGTGTCCATTCCCAACTTCTGGTTCGGCCTGATGCTGATCCTGATTTTCTGTGTTAAACTGAGGCTGTTGCCGGTAGTTTCCTCCGCCGGTGATTTTAAGTCGCTGATTTTGCCAGCGGTGACGCTGGCGGTTGCCATGACGGCCAAATATACCCGTCAGGTACGCACAGCAGTACTGGAGGAACTGCATTCAGACTACGTAATCGGCGCCCGGGCCCGTGGCGTTTCGGAAAGCAAGATCCTGTGGGGCAACGTGCTCCCGAATTCTCTGCTGCCGCTGATTACCATGCTGGGCCTGTCCGTGGGTTCCCTGCTGGGCGGCACCAGTGTAGTCGAAATCATTTTCTCGTATCCGGGCTTAGGAAATCTTGCGGTATCCGCCATTATGTCCGCAGATTATTTCCTGCTCCAGGGGTATGTACTCTGGGTTTCTGTCATCTACATGATGATCAACCTGCTGGTAGATATCTCCTACAATTATGTGGATCCCCGCATGCGGCTGAGGAGGTAAGCGTATGGATACGAACAAGAACAAATTTCTGAGTAACAGAGGCTTTGTCCTCTTCTCTGTATTGGCTATAATTATTGTGCTTATCGCCATTTTTGCCCCGGTACTGTCCGGAGGCATCGATCCCACGGCCGGAAATCTGGGGGACGCCATCATGGCGCCGGACGCGAAGCATTTGTTCGGTACGGATAAAATGGGCCGTGATATTTACGCCCGGGTTCTGTACGGCGCCCGTATTTCGCTGGCATCCACCTTTGTTCTGGTTTTGGCTGTCTTTGTAATCGGCACGGCGCTGGGTGTGCTGGCCGGTTATTTTGGCGGCTGGGTTGACGCAGTCATCATGCGTATTGCGGATATGATGATTGCATTCCCGGGCCTGGTACTGGCCATTGCCGTAGCCGGTATGCTGGGAGCCAGCATGCGGAACGCCATCATCGCCATTGCACTGGTGACCTGGCCTAAGTATGCGCGTATGGCCCGCTCCCTGGTGCTGAAGGTTCGTCACACGGATTATGTGTACGCGGCCATCGTTACCGGTTCCAGTACCTGGCGCATGCTGTGGAAATATATGTTGCCGAACACGATTACGACGCTGGTCATTACGGCAGCGACGGATATCGGCGGTATGATGATGGAGCTTGCCGCCCTGTCCTTCCTGGGCTTTGGCGCACAGCCGCCTACACCGGAATGGGGCTCCATGCTGAATGAGGGCCGCGATTTTATGCAGTCGGCTCCCTGGCTGATGGTGTATCCCGGTGTGGCCATCTTTATTACGGTCGTGATCTTCAATATGCTGGGGGATAATCTCCGGGATATTCTGGATCCGCGGGAAGAGTAAGGGGGGAATATCATGTCACTGTTAGAGATTAAAAATGTAGATATTTCCTATGGCAAGAACCTTACAGTTAAAAACTGCAGCCTGAACCTGGAAAAAGGAGAAATCTGCAGTATCGTCGGTGAGTCCGGCAGCGGCAAGACCACTGTGATCCGTGCGGTCATGGGACTGCTGCCCGGTGCGGGCAGGGTTTCCGCCGGCGACATTACCTACGACGGAATTGATTTGTTGAAACTGACACACAAAGAGTGGCGTAAGCTGCGGGGTCATGACGTGTCCATGATTTTCCAGGACAGCGGCGCCATGATGAACCAGACCCGCCTGATCGGCGACAGTTATGTAGAATACATTCTGACCCATGAGGACATATCCAGGAAAGATGCCTGGGCCAAGGGTGTGGAAATGATCGAGCGGATGCGTCTGCCGGACGGGGACCGGGTGATGCGTTCCTATCCGTTCCAGCTTTCCGGCGGTCAGCGCCAGCGCGTGGGCATTGCCATGGGCATGACCTACCAGCCTAAGCTGTTGCTGGCCGATGAACCGACTTCGGCCCTGGACGTGACGACCCAGGCGCAGATCGTCCGTCAGTTCATGGAGCTTCGGGACGAATATGGTACCAGCATTATCATTGTAACCCATAATCTGGGCGTTGCAGCCTATATGGGCGACAAGATCGTGGTTATGAAGCACGGCGAAGTTGTGGATAAAGGGGAACGGGAGTATATACTCCACCAGTCCACCAATCCGTATACCAAGCTGCTGTTGGATGCGGTACCGACGTTAGGAGGTAAGCGCTATGTTTGATGAAAAAGATCTGCTGATTGACGCGCGTCATGTGACCCGCCGTTTTCCGACTAACGACGGCCGCCTGCTTACCGCCTGCGATGATGTCAATCTGAAATTCTATAAAGGGAAGACCCTGGGCCTGGTCGGTGAATCCGGCTGCGGCAAGAGTACCTTCATGCGTTTTCTGGTATGGCTTGACAGCCCCACAGAAGGCGAAATCTTCTTCCACGGGAAGGATATCACGAAGATGAAGGGAAAGGAGCTGCACGAGAACCGTCAGCATATCCAGATGGTGTTCCAGGATCCCTCCACATCGTTTAATCCCAAGATGAAGATCAAGGAGATCGTCTGCGAACCGCTGCTGAATTTTAACCGAATCAGCCCGTCTGAGGTAGATGCGAAGGCGCGGGAACTGCTGGAACTGGTAGAGCTTCCCGGCGATTTTGCGGACCGGTTCCCCCATAACATGTCCGGCGGTCAGCGGCAGCGTGTGGCCATCGCCCGTGCCATTGCCCTGGAACCGGAGTTCATCGTTATGGACGAAGCCACCAGTGCGCTGGACGTTTCCGTACAGAAAACGGTGATTGAACTTATCACCCGTCTGCAGCGGGAAAAGAACATTTCCATCGGCTTTATCTGCCATGACCTTGGACTGATTGAATCCTTTGCCCATCAGGTGGCGGTCATGTACCTTGGCAATATCGTAGAGGTCATGCCGGGCGAAGGGCTGTCGGATGTCTGTTGCCATCCCTATTCAAGGGCACTGTTGAACTCTGTCTTTGATACCAAGATGGACTTTACCAAGAAGATTGAGAATATCAAAGGCGAACCGCCCAGTCCGCTGGACCTGCCGCCGGGCTGCCCCTTCAGCAACCGTTGCCCGCACTGTACGGAACGCTGCGAGCACGAAAAGCCGAAGCTGGTGGAACTGACGCCGGGCCATGAGGTAGCCTGTCATATGTTCACGAAATAAGAGCAACGTAACACAGGCGCTGTGCAACCGATGGCGCCTGTGTTCCAGAATAAAGGCACAAGTTAAGAGAGAGTCAAAAGATAATCATAGATAATACCATAATAGATATAGCTATGAAAACACATCTTCATTTCACACTATTAGCTGAAAAATTGGGAAATGTTGTAACATTTGAAACAAACCCGATTGATAGATGTGAAAAAGATGTGAAATGATGACTATTAACATATGAACACTTGCTCATATGTTATAATATAAACAGGAATTAAAAACTTATTATTAAACCTTATCCCGAAAGGGATATCAGGGACAGGGAATTATGAAGAACGGTTCCCCAGTCCCGGAGCTCAGGCGCAAGGAAAGGTGAATTAAAAAATGGCAAAAGAAATCAGAGATCTGGAAGATGTCCGCAGCAGTGCGGAAGATGCTGCAGTACGTACCTTTGCAAAAGGGAGCGGCGTGATGCAGCATGTGAATGCAGTGGAGGAAAACGCTGTAAACGGAATCGTGGAGCCGCATGCGCACGAACACGTACATGATCACGACCATGTACCGGCTCATTCTCACGGAGAAGGGCTGGCTCACGACCATGACCATGACCATGGACACGACCATGACCACGGACACGACCATGACCACGGACACGACCATGACCACGGGCATGACCACGACCACGGGCATGACCACGACCACGGGCATGACCACGGACACGATCAAGACCACGGAAGCTGCGGCTGCGACGATTGCGCAACCCACGATCACAGCGAGCACGAACTAGTGCACCACAATGCGACCTATACCCACGCAGTGCATCTGGCCGGTCATCCGGACAACTGCGAGTGCGCCGCCTGCAACTCCCATGAAGAGTATTGCGATTTCTGCGGCGAAAGCCTGGCACACTGCAAATGCCGTATGCCGGATGCTGAGGATGTAAAACGGGTGTACAGCCTGATCAATCTGGACTGCCCCATCTGCGCGGCAAAGATCGAACATAAAGTAAAATCCCTGCCGGGGGTTTCCTATGCGGCTGTCAGCTTTGGCACCAAACAGCTCCGTGTTTCCGCCAAGAATCCGGACGCCATGCTGCCGATCTTTCAGGAGATCTGCCGTTCCTTCCTGTCCTACGTAACCGTAGTCCCCAGGGAAGAAGGCCCGGGACAATCCGATAAATTCCGTACCTACAACGTGGCCGGCCTGGACTGCGCAGCCTGCTCCATCAAAGTGCAGGACGCCATTGCCGCCATTCCCGGCGTAAAGATGGCCACCCTGGTTTATGAAACCGGCCAGCTGCGGGTTACCGCCGATAACTATGACGACCTGCTGGGCAAAATGCAGGCGGCTGCGGAAAAAGCCGAAGACGGTGTCACCATTACCGAACGGGTCCGTGCCTCTGCCCAGAAAAAATACCGTACCTATAAGGTGGAAGGCCTGGATTGCGCGGCCTGCTCCGTAAAAGTACAGGACGCCATCGCCGCCCTGCCGATCGTGGATGAAGCCATTCTGGTCTATGAAACCGGCCAGCTCCGGGTCAGCGCCCGCAGCTATGACGGCCTTCTGCCCCAGATGCAGGCGGCAGCCGATAAAGCGGAAGAGGGCGTGACCATTTCCGAAAAAGAGCAGTTCGGTGCTGCTAAATTCCGCACCTACGACGTACAGGGCCTGGACTGCGCAGCCTGTGCTACCAAGGTGGAAGACGCCATCAAAGCCATGCCGGAAGTAGAGGACGCCGTGCTGGTGTATTCTACCGGCCAGTTGCGTGTTACCGCCCGCAGCTACGACGGCCTCACCGCCAAACTGCAGGCTGTTACCGACAAGGTGGAAGACGGCGTGACCATTGTGGAACGGACAGACAACGCGCCGGTTCCGGAACGGAAAAAGGAAAAGAAATCCTTCCTCAGTGAAAATGCAAGGGAACTGGCTGAACTGGTAATCGGCGGCGTCATCTTCATCGTAACCGAGTGGCTGGGCCTGGTTCCCCATGAATACCATATGTACTGCCTGGTGATCGCCTATGTGATCCTGGGCTGGAAGATCGTCCTTACGGCCCTGAAGAACCTGACCAAAGGCGAATTCTTTGATGAAAATTTCCTGATGACCGTGGCCACCCTGGGCGCCTTTGCCATCCAGGCTTGGGAAGAAGCGGTAGGCGTTATCTTCTTCTACCGGGTGGGCGAATGGTTCCAAGACCGTGCCGCAGACCGGAGCCGCGACCAGATCATGGACGCGGTGGATATGCGTCCGGAAGTGGTAAACCTGCTGGTGGGCGACGATGTGAAGGTGATTCCTTCCGCGGAAGCCCGGGTCGGCGACATCCTGCTGGTTCGTGTTGGTGACCGTATCCCGCTGGACGGCGTGGTGGTGGAAGGTGAAAGCCTGCTGGATACATCCCCGGTTACCGGCGAGCCCGTGCCTGTACGCAAAACCTACGGCGACGAAGTGCTGTCCGGCTGCGTGAACACCTCCGGCATGCTGAAGATCCGCGTGGAAAAAGAACTGCAGGAATCCATGGTTACCAAGATCCTGGACTCGGTGGAAAACGCGGCGGCCAACAAGCCGTATATCGACAAATTCATCACCCGTTTCGCACGGGTTTATACTCCAATCGTAGTAGGACTGGCCATTCTGGTAGCTGTTGTACCGTCCCTGATTACAGGCGACTGGCATAAGTGGATCTACACCGCGCTGACCTTCCTGGTTATCAGCTGTC
>JAFSPK010000112.1:0-36472 GCA_017443005.1 Acidaminococcaceae bacterium | reverse complement strand
TCAACGACTGCAAACGCCAGGCAGCGGAACTGGTGCCGCTTCCCGACCCCAACGCGCCTGAAAAGTAAAAGGGGAGGGGCTTTAAGAGAAGATTCAGCGGCCAGGCCGCACTGTTTTTAGGAGGCTAAGGAGAAATATGGCGAAAGATGCTTTAAGCAGTTTAGCCGGCAACCGTATGGGGCAGCTCAAGAGTGAGATTGCGGACCTTAAGGCCCAGCTCAAGAAAGAGTTTGAACCGGATAAGATCGCTGAGCTGAAAAAGCTTATCAGAGAAAAAGAAACCTACTACAATATACTTGCTGACCGTCGAAGGGCAGGGTTTTAAGCATCATGGACGAGCAGTTATTAATACGTTTGGCACAGATTGCAATACGTTGCGTAGTAGCGTATTATGTTTACAAGGATGCTATAAAGCATGAGGTTCCCAACAAGAACTTCTGGGTAGCGGCAACCTTTATTTTCTGGCCCGTCGTTGTGGTTTACCTGTTCTACCGGCAGCGCGCGGCCCGCACCGTGGATCTTTCCTTTGAGCAAAAGGCACAGCTGGAGATTGATCACAAGCGCGAGGAAGAAAAGCGGCGCATTGCAGCGGAACGCGCCGAGATGGAGATAGAGCGCAAACATGAGCTCGAAAAGAACCAGATCAGCGAGGAAGAACTGGAAAAGCTTCGCCAGGAACGCAAGGCTGCCAAGGCGAAGCGTATGAAGGAGCTGGAGGAAGAGCGTGCGGAACAGGAAAGACAGCATGCCGAACTGTTAAAGCTGAAAGAAAAAAAGTTGCAGGAAACCGTTGCAAAGAATCTCAGCAACCTGGACAAGTAGTAGGATATATTTCAAAACGGGCGCTGCGCTTACAGGCGTGGCGTTTTCTTTTTGCGCGCGGGGTACAGTGGAATTTTTTTTCGTTTCCTCTTGCTAAATGACGCTTATAATGATAGAGTTAATTGTAAGAAAAACACGGATTCATTCGTCTCACAAACTCATGGAGTCGGTGTTTATTAAATATGACGTCAAACGAATTTTATAAAATCAACGGTAGGGGGTAAGCTTGTGGATAAGTTGATCGTCAGAGGCGGCAACCGCCTGGTTGGCACAGTAAAGACGAGCGGGGCGAAAAATGCGGTGCTGCCGATTATTGCAGCATCTATTTTGGGTGAGACGCCCAGTCACCTGGACGAGATTCCGAAATTGGAAGATGTACGCACGATTTGCGGCGTTTTAAAATATCTGGGAGTTAAGATCGATGACAGTAAGGAACATGAGCTGGTCCTGGATACGTCCCGGATCACCGCTTATGAAGCCCCCTATGAACTGGTCCGTACCATGCGGGCTTCGTTTGTGGTGTTAGGGCCGCTGCTGGCCCGTATGGGTCATGCCCGTATTTCCCAGCCGGGCGGCTGTGCAATCGGAAGCCGTCCCATCGATCTGCATTTAAAAGGCTTTGAAGCGTTAGGTGCAAAGATTTCCCAGGATCATGGCTTTGTGGAAGCTTATGCTCCCAATGGGCTGAAAGGCGCGGACATCTATCTGGACTTTCCCAGCGTAGGCGCCACGGAAAATATCATGATGGCAGCCTGTCTGGCGGAAGGGACCACCACGCTGGAGAATCCGGCGGAGGAACCGGAAATCGTCGATCTGGCCAACTACCTGAATCAGATGGGAGCCCGTATCCGGGGCGCAGGCACGGATGTGATCCGCATCGAAGGTGTAAAACACATGCATGGCGCGGAGCATACGGCGATTCCCGACCGTATTGAGGCCGGTACCTATATGATTGCAGCTGCCATGACCCATGGCGATGTGATTATCGAGAATGT
Organism: Acidaminococcaceae bacterium; assembly: GCA_017443005.1. Classification (GTDB taxonomy): domain Bacteria; phylum Bacillota; class Negativicutes; order Acidaminococcales; family Acidaminococcaceae; genus Succiniclasticum. Next base: position 34,655 of record JAFSPK010000112.1, on the reverse strand, counting down.
GCTGGCGGAACATCAGAAACCGCTGCTGGCCAAACTGCGTGAAGCCGGTGTGCTGATTGAAGAGGACATTGACCGGATCCATGTGGCCTGTCCGGGAGAATTGAAAGGCGTAAATGTGAAGACTTTGCCCTATCCTGGTTTCCCCACGGATATGCAGGCACAGATCATGGCCATGATGACCATCTGCCAGGGCCGCAGTACCGTTATGGAGACAGTGTTTGAAAACCGTTTTATGCATGTGGTCGAGTTGAACCGCATGGGTGCAAGTATTGCGACTACAGGAGCCCGGGGTGCTATCATTGAAGGGCCTGCCAAGCTGACAGGCTGCGAGGTGAGTGCTACGGATCTGCGGGCTGGTGCGGCTATGATCCTGGCCGGACTGGTTGCGGAAGGTACGACTACTGTCGGCAACCTGCACCATATCGACCGCGGGTATGAAGACATTGTCGGAAAGTTGAAAGCGTTGGGTGCCGATATTCAGCGCATCAGCGTAAAAGACTGAGTGTGTTGTCTGCGTAAAGGACTGAGCGCGTCAGGAAAAATAGTCTGCATTCCATCATAATCGCAGGGAATATGCAGGACGGGGCTGATTTGTATTAGGGTTTGCTAGGAGAAATACTATGTTTGGTGGAAGTACGGATATTGGCATTGATTTAGGGACAGCCAATATTCTGGTTTATGTAAAAGGCAAGGGGATCGTACTGAACGAGCCTTCCGTTGTGGCAGTGGAAAAAGCCGGCAACAGGATACTGGCAGTAGGAACGGAAGCCCGTGATATGCTGGGGCGTACACCGCAGGGAATCATAGCGGTGCGTCCGTTAAAAGAAGGTGTAATTGCCAACTATACAATAACCCAGAAGATGCTGGAATATATCATAAATAAGGTGGCAGGGAAAAGTTTCTTTTTTAAACCACGGGTGATGACCTGTATTCCGGTGCATATCACCTCTGTGGAAAAGAGAGCCGTGCTGGAAGCGACCATTCAGGCCGGCGTATCCAAGACATATCTGATTGAAGAACCCCTGGCCGCTGCATTGGGCGCCGGGCTGGATATTATGGTGCCTTCAGGAAAAATGGTGGTAGACATTGGCGGCGGCACTACGGATATCGGCATTTTAAGCCTGGGAGGCGTGGTTGACAGTGATTCCGTCCGTATTGGCGGCGATAAGTTTGATGAAAGCATAGTTCGTTATGTGAAGAAAGAATATAATATTCTGATTGGCGATACCACAGGGGAAGAAATCAAAAAAACAATAGGAAATGTGTATCCGGGTGCGGAGATTAAAACGATGGAAGTCCGCGGGAGAGACGGGATTAACGGCTTGCCGGCCACTGTGACGGTTACCTCCGAGGATGTCCGGAAGGCCTTGGAGGAGCCCTTGGAAACACTGCTTGGCAAGATTCGCTCTCTGTTGGAAAAATGTCCGCCGGAATTATCTGCCGATATTGTGGATAACGGGATTTATCTTACCGGTGGCGGAGCATTGCTGGGCGGGTTTGCCAAAGTATTGGAAGAGGAAACGGGGATCCGTGTATTTGTGGCAGACAATCCGCTGGATTGTGTGGCTTTCGGTACCGGAAAGGCGTTGGACAATCTGGACAAACTGCGCCCCGGTACAGTATACAGCAACGCCATGTTTTAAATTGAAAAGTTCAGGGACGGCTATGGAAGCTTCGTATTGTTCAGCCTCCATGCCGTCCTGCTGATTTTACAGGGATACAGGTTATGAAAACTATTTTGAACAGGATTTTTTCAGGAACCGCCAGGATTATTCCGTTAGTAACGGTTCTTTTGCTGTGCCTGCAGGCAACTGTACAGGCGCAGATTACAGGCATGCGGGTGGGCAGCGGCGCCACGCGGATCCGCATCGTGTTGGACATGGACGCGCCGGCAAAATTTAAAGACAACAGTACGCAGAATGGGGTTGTTCTTGACATCGATACGGCTGCAAATAAAATGCAACGTAAGATCAATGATGCCTCCGTTGCGGATATTTCTCTGGTTAAGAAAGGGAAAAAGAAATCGCAGCTGGTGGTCAGCCTGAAGAAACCGGCGCAGCATAAAGTCATTGTATTGAAGAGGCCCAACCGTCTTGTCATCGATGTGTATCGTATCCAGATCGTCAAAGTTACCAAAGATCTGGGAAATGGCTTGGCCTATACATTCTGGCAGGATGATATGTCCGGGCTGCCGGTGCGCATATATGCCCTGACCCTGGCTCCTGACAGCCGATACGAGCTGCGGCCGTTTTCCGGCGCCGGTTCTGTCAACGGTCGGGGCAGACTGGCGAAAGCGGTAGCCGCTAACGGTGCCAGGGCCGCTGTAAATGCCTGCTATTTTGATACAGACGGCTGGGTCATCGGCAACTGTAAATGGAATGGCAGCTTTTTTGGCGTGGATGATACGCCCCGCAGTGCATTTGTGGTAGATAAAGAGGGGAAGGCATCGATACAGAAGGACCTGTCGTATCTGGGAACGGTTTCCCTGCCGGATGGCCGGACCCTTACGATAAAAGGCCTGAACCGGCAACGGATTACAGATGATCTGGTGCTGTTTAACCGCAATTATGCCGGCAGTACCCGTACCAACGAGCATGGGCGGGAAGTACGGGTCAGCAAGGGACGCGCCACGGAAGTGTCTGCCAAAGGGAATATGCGGCTGGATCACGATTCCCTGGTGCTGTCCGGGCACGGTGCAAATGCGGATGCGCTGGCGCGTGTAAGGCGCGGTGACCGGGTTGCCATAGCCCAGACGCTGGGAAGCCGCCTGGCGGACGAGGCCAGGCTGGTTGTCGGAGGCGGGCCCCTGCTTGTGGAAAAGGGAGTCGTCAATGTCCGGTCCCGGGAAGAATCCATGGCTTCGGATATTGCCTACGGGCGCGCGCCCAGGACAGGAGTCGGCGTCAAGGCTGACGGAACGGTATTGCTGATGGTAGTGGACGGCCGGAGTCAGTATTCCGCCGGGATGTCCCTGAAAGAATTTGCCACGTATCTGAAACGGTTCGGCGCAGTATCCGCTGTGAATTTGGACGGTGGCGGTTCTTCTGAGATGGTGTTGGACGGCAAGATCATGAATCGTCCCTCCGACGGTTCGGAGCGGCCGGTCAGTATTGGATTGGGAATTTTCAGGAAAGAGCAGACAAAAGGCAGAAAAATGCGTAAATAACGATTTGCTGTGTCCGGTAAAAATCAGCAACCATGATTCGACCGTAAATCACTTTGCCAAATTGTGATATTCGTTGTATAATTAAATATTATAATAGGTGAATTATACATTAATTGTAAGGGACAAAACTATGAAACGATTATTCCTCCTGCTCTGTTTGTTATTATCTGTTGAGGTTCAGGCTCTCGCGCGGACACCCCTGATGCCGGTAGATAATTTGAAAGCAGGGATGCGGGGTTATGCAAAAACCGTAATTTCCGGTGATACGATAGAGACGTTTCCGGTGGAGGTGCTGGGAGTCACGGGCAGTGAGTCCATGGGTTACCAGATCCTGATCCGGGCTGGCGGCGGCGTAATGGAACGCAGCGGCGGTATCGCCCAGGGAATGAGCGGCAGTCCGGTGTATATTGACGGAAAACTGGCGGGGGCCATTGCGTATGGCACGGCATTCAGCGATTCGCATTATTGCCTGCTGACGCCCATCCAGGATATGCTGGACCTTTTGGATAAACCGGAACCGCACCGGCCGGATGCAAAAGCTTCTTTGCTGCCGAAGGGTACGCCTTTGCTGGCAGGCGGCTTTGCACCGGCAGGTATTTCCATATTACAGGAAGCGCTGGAGCCTATGGGCGTGACAGTGACCGATGCCGGGGCTTCCGGCGGCGTCTCCTCTGATAAGGACCTGGAACCGGGAAGTTCGGTAGGGGCGGCCCTGATACAGGGCGATCTGACGCTGGGGGCGTTGGGAACCGTAACCTGGACGGACGAACGGGGCAGGATCCTTGCCTTCGGCCATCCCTTTATGAAACGGGGGAATGCTGATTTTTTCCTGACCAGGACATGGGTGCTGGCTTCCATTCCCAATTTGCAGACGGCCTATAAGATCGGTACTATCGGAGCGGCCGCCGGTTCCTTCAATCAGGATCGCAATGCGGGGATCGCAGGACAGATCGGACGTCTGCCTGCCTATATACCGTTATATGTTTCCGTCTCTGACTCTACCCGGTCCCGGAACGGAAGCGCCAGGGTAAAAATTGTCAATGACGAGTATCTGGCTCCAACGCTTGCGGCCTCTGTGCTGACCAGCCAGGCTGCCAAAATTGCTGATCACGGGACAGGGGGCAGCGCCCGTATTCTGTTCGATATAACGGTACAGGACAGTAAAGGGGAATTGTTGCATATTTCCCGGGAAAACATGTATTTTGACAAGGCGGCGATTCTAAAACAGCTGCCGACTGAACTGCAGGAAACCGTACAGGTCCTGTTGCAGAATAAGCTGGAAAGGGTACGGATCACCAATATTGACGTGAATGTGGATGCCAGTACGGAAAGTCTGGTGGCAGAGATAAAAAAGGCGGAAGTGGAAGAGAAGGAACCCAAAGCCGGGGATACCATCCACCTGAAGGTTACGCTGAAACCCTACCGGGGACAGGAGTTCGTCCGGAAAGTTCCGTATAAGCTGCCCGGAGATGCTTCCGGTACCATCCGCTTAAATGTGAGGGGCGGAGCGTCTCTGGCCTGGATTCAGGAGCTGCTGCGGAAGCAGAAAGAAGGCGGCGAGTCCCAGACCAAAAAGGAAGAACGGAAAAAGGATATAAAACTTTCAGATTATGTGCGGGAAGTTAACAAAGCGGACCGCAACAATGATATTATTATCGAATACGCGCCGGACACAAAACGAAAAGCTGTCCGGGAGGGAGAAGAGGAAGAGGCTTCGCTGGCCTCCTTGCTGTCAGGCGGGCGCAATAAACAGTCGGTAGCCATTGACTATATTGTTGACGGAGAGCAGAAGGTTACTGTCAAACTGCCTTAAATTTGTCATAAGTTTTTCGTATTCTGTATCTGGGGTTATGGTTTTATGCGTTCTGATTGGAAAGGCATAGTACCGGAGACCTGTATTACATGGAAAGGAGAGCAGCATATGCTTCAAGATATATGCACTTTTGTCGGTGCCGTAGTCCTGAATTTTTGCCGGGTTACCGGACAGATGATGCTGCTTTTTTTGGATACGCTGTCAAAAGTAAGAGAAGTCAGCATTAAGGAGATGCTGCGTCAGATGGCTCTTTTGGGTGCGGATTCTCTGCCGATCGTCCTGCTGACCATGCTGTGTACCGGTATGGTGTTCTCTGTACAGACGGCTAAAGAGTTTGTAGCCCTGGGGGCTTCCGGAACCGTAGGTGGAATCGTAGCCATTGCCATGGGGCGGGAATTGGTACCCGTCCTGACAGGGGTTGTGGTTGCAGGCCGTATCGGCGCAGCGATTGCGGCGGAACTGGGGACAATGAAAGTGACGGAGCAGATCGATGCGTTGCGTGTCATGGCCACAAGTCCTGTACAGTATCTGGTAGTGCCGCGGTTTCTGGCCATCGCGATGATGATGCCGGTGCTGGTGGTATTCGGTAATTTTATCGGTAATGCGGGCGGCTATTTTGTAGCCCATTACTACGCGGATATCGGTTCCATGACATATCTGAATTCTATCCGGCAGCTTTGTGTAACGTTTGATGTGGTTGGAGGGATGATCAAGGGCGTTGTGTTCGGTGCCATCATCAGCATCGTCGGATGTTTTAAAGGACTCAATGCAAAACAGGGCGCCGAAGGGGTCGGTCTGGCGACTACGGCATCGGTCGTCCTCTCCATCATATTGATTTTTATCTTTGATTATTTTCTGACTGTACTGTTGTATGTAGATAAATAAGCGAGGCATAATGGCGGAATCTGTGATTTCCCTGCAGGGCGTGGAGTTGGCCTTTGGCGAAAAGAAAGTGCTGCAGGGGGTTGACCTGGAAGTAAAAAAAGGGGAGACCATGGCGGTCATCGGGCCGTCGGGTACCGGTAAGAGTACGATCCTGAAGGTGCTGATCGGACTGTTGGAACCTACAGGCGGAAAAGTCTGCATTGAAGGACAGGATGTATCCCACCTGACGGAGGAGGAATGGAACGAGATCCGTAAGCATATAGGGATGGTGTTTCAGTACTCCGCGCTGTTTGACTTTCTGGATGTGGGGGAAAACGTGGCGTTTGGTCTGCGGCAGCATTTCCGGCTGCAGGAAGAAGAGATCCGGCAGAAGGTGGATGAACTGTTGCAGGACGTGGGGATGCTGGATGCCAAAGGTATGTATCCGGTGGAACTGTCCGGCGGCATGAAAAAGCGGGTAAGCCTGGCCAGGGCCCTGGCGTTTGGTCCGCGTATCGTGCTCTATGACGAGCCTACGGCCGGACTGGATCCCATACGCATGATGAACATCAGCCGTCTGATTCGAAAGACGCAGCGTAAACATAAGGTGACCTCAATTCTGGTGACACATGATATGGATTCGGTATACGAGGCGGCCGACAGGGTGGCGCTGATTAACAACGGAAAGATTGTGGCAGTAGGAACACCGGAGGAATTCAGACACTCGGAGAATCCCCTGATCCGGGGATTTATTACCGGGGAAGAGATAGCAGGAGCTACGGAGGCATTTCGATGAAAACAAGTGAAACAAAGGTCGGTGCCCTGACACTGGGCGGAGCTGTGATTCTGGCAGGGATGATCAGCTTTCTGGGTGCCTTTAAACTTTTTGACGGCGGGTATGACCTGTATGTATCCTATCCTTCGGTGAACGGTCTTCAGGTTGGCAGCGCGGTACGGTATGCGGGAGTTCCCATCGGATCTGTAAAATCGGCCAGGGTGGAACCGGACCAGGTCGTTATCACCATGCGTGTCAACGGCGATGTGAAAATACCTCAGGAAGCAGATTTTTCCATTGGTTCGGACGGTGTGATGGGAGAAAAGTTTGTGGATGTGCGCCCACCTAAAAAGTACAGCGGGGTGTTTGTGAAACCGGGAAGCAGTCTGACCGGCCAGTCCAGTGGAGATATCAACGAGTTTATGGCTAAGTCCGGCAAGGTACTGGAAAAAGTGGAAGGCATTGCGGATGCCCTGAACAATGTGTTTGGCGATAAAGAAGTCCAGAAATCCATGCGGGACGGCTTCATCAATGCCCGGGAAATCAGCAATAATCTGAACAAATTTACCAAGGTGATGGCTGAATCCGCCAAGGAAAACCAGGCGGAAATTAAGAATATGGTGTCTCAGTTCAATCAGATGAGTGTAAAAATGAATCAGGCCATGGGACATCTGGAAAGCCTGATGGAAGGTGCGGACGCTAATGGGCAGACTGGCAGGAACGTAGCGGTTATGGCTAAAAATCTTGCTGTGACCAGTAAAAACCTGGAAGATATTACCCAGACCCTGGCTGACGTGGCCCGGGATCCCCAGACAAAGGAGGATTTAAAGGCGACCATTCATAATGCCCGGGGTGTGACGGAGCGTGCCAATAAGATGTTGGGCATGGGCGACGGGATGAAAGTGAAAACCCATGTGGACGTGTTTCATAACGTCAAAGGCGGAACCTGGCGCAGCAATTTCGGTATGCAGTTTGACAAGGAAAAGAAGGGAACCTATGGTTATCTGGGCGCTTCCAGCATCGGGGACGATACCAAGCTGGATCTGTATTTTGGCAAGCGGTTTCATAACTTGGATGTCAGCACCGGCGCCATGCAGGGAAAATTTGGCGTAGGACTGGGATATACTATTAATAACAGGTTCCGGATTTATTCTCAATTATATGATTTCAGCCACAGCAAACTGCGGTTGGGCGGGGAATATATGCTCAAGGATAAATTATTCCTGATAGGAGAAGGTCTGGACCTGCTTCATGGTAGCAGACGGGATGTGTATGTAGGCGTGAGGGCCTATTTCTGAGGATGGATTGCAGAAAGCGTTTTCACCGGATAGGCCGGTTGAAATGTTTTTGCTGTTATAAATTTGACTTTTTTGTCAAAAACCATATATAATTATTTGGCTGACTTAGTAGTCAGAATAATGGAGGTATGGACATGGAAATGAAAAAAACGGCACGTACCGCTTTGTTAAGTGCGTTGTTTACCGTATTGCTGGCGCCGGGAGCGTTTGCGGAAAAAAGCCTGTCGATTGATCTGCAGACAGCCATCGACAAGGCCTTTAAAACCCATGCGAATATAAAGAAGGCAGAATACGCGCTGGACGCGGCGCGGGCGGATTATAATGCGGCCCGGGAAAGCTTCGGCCCCAAGGTGACGTTTTCTCATAATACAAATCGGGGCGGTTACTGGGAGGAACATCAGATTCCAGGAATCGGTTTAAGCAAAAACCTCAAAACAGCACATAATAACAGCTTTAATCTTTCCGTACCCATTTTTAACCCCGCTCTGAACGCAGCGGAAAAACAGGCAAAAGCCAGATACCAAAGCAGCGTGCTGGGAGATGAACTGGCGTTTATTACGATGAAACAGACAGTTTCCAATGCATACTATACACTGTTGGCAGCGATAGACGCCCAACAGGTCTGTGAGCAGTCAGTAGTCGCTTTACAAGACCATCTGAAAAATGTGCAGGCTCAGTATGATGTGGGCGTAGTAGCCAAGGTGGACCTGCTTCGCAGTGAGGTGGAACTGACCTCGGCCCAGCAGGATCTGATCAAAGCGGAAAACCGACACAGCATTGCAGAAGCCCGTCTGAACAATATGATAGGCATTGACCAGGATACCAAACTGAAACCGGTGGAAGAATTGGGATATACAGAGTATAAAGAAGTGCTCCCCAACTGTATCAACCATGCGATGCTCCATCGGCTGGACCTGCAGCAAAGCCGTCTGCAGGTAAAAGCAGCAGAGGCGGCGTTGAACGGAGCTAAAGCCGGATGGATGCCTTCCGTTTCCGGTTCTCTTTCCAACAGTTGGTCGGACGACAGATGGCCCGGTACTGAGGGCAGTAACTGGGGCGTCGGCGTAGGTCTCAACCTGAATGTGTTTGACAGCGGTGTGACCAAATCCAAAGTGGCAGCTGCCAAGGCGAATCTGATGGTTGCCAAGGAATCCTACCGGCAGGATACCGATAACGTAGAACTGGATGTGCGGAACTGCTACAACACATTGCGGGAAGCGGAAAAGCGAATTTCTACCACCCAGGTTGCTGTATCCAAGGCAGAGGAAGATTACCATATTGCTCAGGTCCGTTATGAGGCCGGTGTAGGCACCAACACGGATGTATTAGATGCGCAGGTAGCACTCCATCAGGCGCGGAATAATTTCAATACATCTTTATATGACTATAACCTTGCCAAGGTGGCTCTGGATACCGCCATGGGCATTGAAGCCCGTCCTTCCGATTACAAATACCTGACCTACGGCGAACGTTATAAAGCGACCAAAGCAGTGTATAATGCAGCGGTAGAAACTACGGATTCTGACAAAACGATTAAAGAAACGGTGAAGACGCTGGAAAAAGCCCGGGCAGAACGGCGAAAAGCTGCGGCGGCAGCAAAAAAGAAAAACTGAATAACCGTATCAGACGGGTTGGAAAGTTATTGAATACACAGACTGTTGGCTGCGATTTCATTTTCGGATGATCACCGGCCAACAGTTTTTTTTGCAAAAATGATTGTAACCCTGTTGTTCTTCTGGAATAATTCACAGAAGCGATACAAAAAAATACTGTAATTCCACAGGTTTTCTGCTATAATTATTTTAATATGGGATAATAGTGTTTTTATATCACTTGTTTTATATTATTGTGCATCGGAACGTTCCTGAAATGTATAGGATTGTTTTCCGGTAATAAGCATAAAATTCTATGCATAAAACCATGTAATTTGACGGAGGCGCGAATACACGATGAATCGTCTGGCAAAATGGCTTGCAGGTATTGCAGTACTTTTTTGCGCCCTGTTTTTAGGTACAACGCAGATCGTGCTGCCGGGGCTGCTGCAGCAGGCCGGTCCTTACGCGGAAAAGCTGGCGGCGGATTATGTGAACGGCTCGGTACAGATCGGTCCTATTACCTGGCCCGGCAGCAATACGCTTTTGATCAGGGATGTGACGGTCAGGGACAAGAAGCAGCAGAATGTTGCAACCGTGCCGGAAATCCGCGTGTCGGTCAATCCGTTCAAAGCATTTTCCGGGCTGGAAAAAGCTGTTTCTTTGATAGAGCTGGAAAAGCCGACCGTTTATATTATCCAAAGCAAAGATGAAAGCTGGAACTATGAAAAGCTTTTGAAACCGTCCCAGTCTGAGACGACCCCGTTTTACGGAAAAATTATCATAAAACAGGGAACTGCCGTGGTGCAGCTGCCGGAGGGAACCTGGCAATATCAGATCGACGGCAGTGTAGATGGTAGTTATAACCCGGCGTTTGATCTGAATTTTAAGGTAAGCGCTCCGGGGATGGAGCCCGCAACGGTCTTAGGCAGTATCGACAATAAGGGGATCGGAAAAATCGTCATGAAGTCGGACGGGGTGGACCTGGCCCCTTATCATCCGCTTGCGTTACGGTATGGGCAGGTAAAAGGAGCCGCCGGTCTGGTAACCGATATTGACGGAGAATGGAGCAACGATGGAAAAAATACCTTACTGAAAGGTAAAATGAACCTGAGGGATGTACGGGGCAGCTATCAGATGAAGGCTCAGGATGTACCGTTCCGAATCACGGGTGCGGTGTCTTCGGCAGACCATGTTATTTCGACCGATCAGCTGCAGGTAAGCATCAACGGGCAGACCGCTGTTCTTTCCGGTACCGTGGATATCCATGACCTGGATAATCCGGAAGGGCATCTTTCGTTACGGTCAGAGAAGGTTTCGTATAAGGGCGAAACCCTCACGAATGTTGAAGCGGAAGCGGTAATGGCCGGGAATAAGGCCGCGGTCAATTATTTCACCGCCGCATATAGGGGCGGCAGGATCAGCGGGCAGGGCGTATATGAGTTGGCATCCGGAAAGCTAACAGGAACTGCTGATATCCGCAAGGTAACGCTTGACGGGGAAAAAGTCAATGGGGAAAAGTTCCTGCTGAATGCTGCGCTGGCCGGCAGCGGTACCTATAATCAGGAAGATGGAAAACTGAATGTGAATGTGGCAGCCAACACGATGAACCTGCAATGGAGGGACACCGTGCTCAATGTGATGGACTTTGATGCGGATGTGACCAACGATGGCGTGGACATTCGTACGTTTTCTGCTTTTGCGGAAAGCGGGGCGCTGCAGGCCTCCGGAAAAGTATCCTTTGACGGCGGTTACGATCTGCAGGGACGGATGGCTTCCATGCCGCTGGCTCCGGTGCTGGCTGTGGCCGGACAGGAGGGAAGGGGACTTGTTTCTTCTTCCTATCATTTGTACGGACAGGGAAGCCGGTTGAATTTTGAAGGTCCCGTACAGCTTCAGCAGGCTGCATTCAGGGGAATGCTCCTTGAAGAGGGTCACGGTTACGTTACCGTACATGATAATGTGCTGGAATTACAGGACTATAAGCTGACCATGGACCAGGGCAGCCATGTGGCGAACGGTACCGTCGATCTGCGGGGGGAAGAACCGCGGCTGGACTTACTTGTTGATACGGAAAAGGTCCGTGTTGAGCCGCTGCTGGCAGCGGCGGGCCTGACAGAAACAGTAGCCGCCACCGGAAATCTGACGAATCGCATGCATATCACGGGCACCTTATCCGACCCCGGTGTGCAGGGGGATGTAGATATGTCCGACGGCAGTGTGAAAGGCTATCTGATAGATTCCGTTACCGGCCGGTATTATTATCACCAGGGCGCCCTGAGACTGGATAATATTGTCGTAAAGGCCTTATCCGCGACCCTGAAGCTGCATGGTATCATGGATGCGGATCAGAACCTGGATTTTCAGGCAGAGGCTGCCAATGTGGATTTGAGCCGCCTTCCGATACGGGAAGAGGACATTGCTCTGGCAGGTTACGCTTCTGCTAAAGGACATTTGTCCGGAACGGTAAAAAAACCGTTGTTTGCCGGGGATGTCACCAGCAAAGAATTTTTTATTAATACAGTACCGGTGCAGAATCTGAAAGGCATTCTGGTCAGCAATGGAGATGATATCAATTCATTAAAAGGGGAGTGCGAACAGGTCAATACGGATGGACTGACTTCTGCCTATATGATCGACCTGAGCCTGAATATTCCAAAGCGGGATTTGCGGGGCAAAATGGGGATTATGTATGGCGACCTGCAGAATATCCTGAAGATGGCCAGGATCGATTTCCCTGTTAAGGGACTGGCGGCCGGTACGCTGGAGTTTAACGGCCCCAATGCGGATACTGTGGCGGATTTCTGGGGATATAACCTGGATGTAAACGGTGTAAAATATGATCAGATGGCTTTAAAAGCCCGGCTTAACAAAGGACTTCTGACGGTTGAGAATATCAGGCTGCAGGAAGACAGAGCCTTTTTCCAGGAAGGAACGATTGCCCTCCGCGGCACAATGGATCTTCGCAAAAAGACGATGAATATGCAGGCCCATGCGGTGGATGCAAATCCGGCTATCCTGACAGCTTTTATGCAGAAACCGGCGGCACTTACCGGCTCGTTAAATATGACAGCACAGGTGGAAGGCCCCTGGGATACACTAAAAGGAAACGGTTCTGTACAAATTGTTCAGGGGAGTTTGGAGGACGTTGCGTTTGACAGTGCGTCTGCCGACTTTGTTCTGAACAATAACATCATTACATTGTCCCAGGTTTCTGCGGAACAGGATGTTTATAAACTGACAGCTGCCGGACGGATCCCGGTGGATGTGTTCCGAGCAAAGGCGAACCGGAAAAATCCCAATGCTCAGATGGATGTAAAGGTAGATTTTAATAAGGCAAGCCTGGCGGTTTTTGGAGCGCATCCCAGCATAGACTGGGGTGTCGGGGACGCAAAAGGGATCGTTACCATAACCGGTACGTTGGACGAACCGCAGTTATTTGGTACTCTTTCAGTTGTAGAGGGATGTCTGAAGCTGAAAGATATTTATACACTGATAGACAAGGTCAACCTGAAAGTGACATTCAGCGGAAGCCGGATCCAGGTGGAACAGATTTCTGCCGTACTGGGCAAGGGTACGCTGGAAGGAAGCGGTAGTTATGATTTCAGGGCTGCCGATGAACAGTCCTATTTGTTCAAAGGCGTGGCGAAAAATGCAGAAATCGATTCGGCGATTTTTAAAGGCCGTATTAACGGTTCCTTTGCTATATCTCCGGAACATTACCGGGTTCCCCTGCGCCTTCTGCAAAAACAGACCAATGTTCCGGAGTCTTCCGGAAAAAATGTACCTGCTCCGTCGGGCATGCAGGAAGGCTGGCGTCCTAAAATTGCAGCAGATATCACTTTGGATGATGTGACGGTAAATATGCCTACCTTTCCGTCTCTGGGAGAAGGGAGCTCCAATCTCGGCCTGAATGTGGCTGTCAACCTGGGGCCCAAAGTACATCTGTATAACAAATATTTGTATGACCTGTGGCTGAAGGGCGCGGTAAAGGCGGAAGGCAGCACGGTTTTCCCAAGGGTCAGCGGCGGTATTGATACGGATAAAGGAACCGTGACCTATCTCAGGACTCGTTTTAAAATTGACAAAGGTTCTTTGCGATGGTCGCAGCCGGGTACGTTCCTGCCTACTGTGAAGCTGAACGCGAATACTAAATTCAGCCGATACCGGATTGAACTCCAGGTTGACGGTTCGCTGAACAAAGAGAATCTGGACATGAAACTGCATTCGAATCCGTATCTGTCGAAAAATGCAATCGTCCGCATGCTGACACTGCAACGCACGTCGGCCGGCAGCGACGATATTACCAATGAGGACATGCATAACCTTCTGATTGCGGGGCTGGAAACCGGACTGTTGGGCGATGTGGAGCAGACGATCCGGAAAGCATTGGGAATTGATGAATTCCGTGTCTATGTCGGTAAGGTTGAAAACGGTGTGGATCTGAACATCGGGATTAACCGTGAACTGACGGAGGACGAAAAAGAACAGTATAATTTCCTGATTGCGAAAAACCTGACGGAACGCTGGAAAATTGGGTATACAAGCAGTTTTGACGGAAAACATGATAATATTTACACACAGTACCGGCTGACCGAGCATATGAATGTTACTCTTTCCCAGGACGAAAATCATGACAGAAGATACAGCGTGGAATATCGTATTACATTCTGACCGGAGGGGGCAATTATGTTACAGAAATATCTTACGGAACTGAAAAAAATAAAGATGCTTTCCCCGGAAGAAGAAAGAGAACTCTGGTTCCGGGAAGAAGAAGGCGACGAGGCGGCTCATCAGAAACTGATCAGCTCCTATCAGCCACTGGTGTTCAAAACGGCGGTTCAGTTCCATATGCCGGAAGAGATTACCCTGGAGTTGGTTCAGGAGGGGACGGTCGGTCTTCTGGAAGCAGCGGAAAGTTATGACTATACAAAAGGCGTTGCGTTCAGCCTGTATGCAGTTCACCGTATCCGGGGCCGGATGTGTGACTTTATGAACCGGGAATTTTCCCGTGACGAGCTTTCTTTGGACAGAGAAACTGCAGAAGGATGGAGCCTGGCAGAATTTATCCCCGGTATGCAGCTGCTTCCGGAAGAGGTGGCGGAACGCCATGCCGTATCCTATCGTGTTTCCCAGGCGATCGACCGGTTGCCGCAAAAGGAAAAGCAGGTTTTACAGGGTATTTTTCTGGAAAATAAGACGCCTTCGGTTCTGGCTGCGGACATTAAGGTAACTCCGGGGCACATCTATCGCCTTGAAAAACAGGGAGTGCGCAGAATACGGGGGATGTTGTCGCGGTTTATGCGGGATTTTAAAAAGTAGCTGTACAGTGCATATGCTGTGTATTCATGTTGTTAAAAAATATAAAGAAAAGAAGTCATATCCGGGTAAAAAACAGAGATAACAACAGAAAAACTATAAAAAAGATTAAAATTCGGTATTTTTTTACAAGTTAATTTGCCAAGTTCATTCAGATTATATATAATCATATGTAAGTTTGGAGGTGTAATCCTATGACTCAGAGCCGGTCTGTCTGCAGCCGTATCCGGAATGCACGGGCCAGCCTGGACAATGCGGAGCGCAGTTTCCGCAGTAACCAGGAGGTTCGGGGTGAACTGGACCTGATGCTGGCAGAAGCAGAACTGGATAATCTGCGACAGAAACGTCCGGGGGTTTCCTGGACCCGTCATACACTGGCGGCCTGTTTTGCTGTTCTGGTGCTGGCCTCCGGATGTCTGGGCTGGTGGTGGGCTTCTTCGTATGGAGGAAACACTACGAACGCTGCGGGATTGCAGGGGCCGACGATTTCCGATATAAAAGATAGTACGGCAGGTACGGAGAAAAAACTGCCTGTTTCCGGGCAAAATAATGCGTCTTCAGTTGCTGTGCCTGAACAGAAACCGATGATAAAAGAAAAACCGCATGTACCGGCGCAGGCTGCAGTTCCAACGCCGCCGCAAGCTGGGAACAGGGATGCGGGAGTCCGTCTTTCAGCCGGACAAATGCGTCAGCTGATCCGTTCCGGCAGGCAGGAACTGGGAAATATTCGGTAATTTGAATAAAAAGATTTGGTTTTCACCACCGTAAGGTGTATAATATATAAGTTAAGGTGCGAATTATTTCTGATTTCTAACGTTACAGGGAGGTTTATTGATATTATGAAACATGCTTTTGAAAAGCAGATAACTGTCGGTTTGCTGGCAACAATGCTGGTAGCCAGTCCGGTGTTTGCAGAAACAACAACGACGGTGTCAGAGCCCATCGGACTGAAAAAGAAACCTATCTCCACAACCAGTAAAAAGGAAGATGTGCCTCCGGCACAGGGTAGTGGGACGGCAGCCAGACCAAACCGTTTGAATCTCCCTCCCAGGGAAAGTCCGGTTCCCGGCCAGGATATCGGCGTGCGGGGTGAAGCAGAAAGTGCGCTGGCTCCGTATCTTAATAAAACGGTTACGAAAATCAGTGTAGAAGGAAATACAGAAGTACCCTCAGAAGATATTCTGAGAGCGGTTTACAGCAAACCGGGCCTTCCGCTGACAGAAGAGGATATTTCAAGGGATATGCAGGCCATTTATGGCATGGGATGGTTTTATGAGATACAGCCCTCTTTCCAGACAGTACCGGAAGGAGTACAGATTACTTATCATGTACAGGAAAATCCGAAATTCGATCACCTGGAAGTCACCGGAAATACCAAGGTGTCAACGGAAAAAATCCGTCAGATTGTGAACCTTCCGAAAGGAAAGATCGTCAACATCCGGGATTCTAACCGGAAACTGAGTTTTGTGGAAGAACAATATAAGAGAGACGGATATATTCTCGCCCGTATTACGGATGTCCGTTTCCTGCCTGACGGTGTCCTGGCTATTACAGTCAATGAAGGAATCGTAGAGGACTTTAAGGTTAAAGGAAATAAAAAAACAAAAGATAAGGTTATTTTACGGGAAATCCGCCTGAAGAAAGGAGAGCCCTTTAATTCGACCTTGGCCCGACGTTCCCTGAATCGTATCCAGAATCTTGGTTTTTTTGAAGATGTTAATATGAAGCTGAATCCCGGCCGTCAGCCAAATGCGGTGGAAATGGAAATCGATGTGGTGGAGATGAATACCGGTACGTTTGGTATTGGGGCCGGTTACAGTGACGCGGACGGTTTTGTCGGTATGATTTCAGTCGGCGACAAGAACCTGCGGGGCACCGGCGACAGCATCCTGCTTCGCTGGGAATTTGGCGGTGCGGATAACAAGAACTATGAACTGGTGTACCGGAAGCCTTGGTTGGACAAAAAGGAAACTTCATTGGGCATCGCGTTGTATGATCTGACCAATGAAACGGCAGACTATGACCGTAAAGGCGATGAAATTGCCCGGTATGATAAGAAGCGCGTAGGGCAGGAAATTACCCTCGGCCGTCCCCAGGGAGAGTTTGTACGGCATTCGATTACTCTGAAGCATCGTGATGATAAGTATGTTAAGCCGATTAAAGGGTATAACACACAGTATTATGAACCAGGATATACTCCACCTCCTGGTAGTAATATTCCACTAGATTATAGGAAACGCCGTGAGGAAAACTTTGGCACCACGAACAGTATCACATACTCCCGCGTATATGACTCCCGTGATAACATCTATGATCCTCATTCCGGCAAGCGGAATTCCTATACGTTTGAATGGGCCGGCCTGGGCGGCGATTTCAAGTTTGAAAAAATCACGGTAAACTATCGGTATTATATCCCGATGCAACGGGACCGGGTATTGGCTTTCGATCTGGCCGCCGGCTATGCCTGGGGCGATCTGCCCCTGTCTCAGCGCTTTGCTGTTGGCGGCGGTGACAGCCTGCGTGGTTACAAGGACGATCAGTTCCGAGGCAACAGTATGCTTCGGGGTACTGCGGAGTATCGTTTCCCAATCCGGAAAAAAGTGCAGGGTGTCATTTTCTACGATATTGGTTATGCGTGGGATAAACGGGATCAGAGTGCCTTTGATTTAAGCTTGCTGGAATCCGGTTACGGTATTGGCCTGCGGATCAATTCCCCGTTAGGGCCGATCAAGCTGGACTGGGGCAAAGGAAAGCAGCGCAGCCGCTTCCACTTTAGCTTTGGCGGACAGTTCTGATCATTATGTTGAGAAATACAATTTTGTTTCTGGTGTGCCTGCTGTGGACGGAATGTATCCTGGCTGCGCCGGTAACAAAAGTGAATGTGACCATCCGTGATGAGGCGGGGAAAACAAGCCCCGTCCTGCTTCACAAGATGGAAGACAGTATGCAGGTGGTAGCTTCCCAGCTGTTTAACAGCAGGGATTCGGAGTTTATCATGGCCGATAGATCCGAGTATGAGCGTCTGCTGTCGGAAATATCCGACCGTGTCATTACCGGATATCAGACGAACCGTGTCCTTCTTGCCGTGGTACATGACCCGGAGGGAACGGCGGTTGATCTTGCGTTTTCTGTTGCACCCTGGGCGCAGACGGTGCAGCAGGTCGATGTGGACCTCCAGTTTTCCGGTGTCAGCCCCTTTGCTTCCGCGGTCCTGCAGGAAAAGATTCCGGCTCTGAAAGAACAGCTTCGGGAAACGCTGCAGGGCGCTTCTTTGGACGCGGCCGACTGGGCAGGAGGGATCCTCCGGGGACAGGTGAAGAGCTGCGTGGAAATGGCCCTGCCTGATTTCAAGGCGGCCGTGGATCTGACTACAAAGGATGGAAGCGCACAGGTGCAGGTCGTCATCTATCCGGTGGGGGAACTGGTGCGTACCGTAGAGTACAGTATGATTTCCAGATCCATTCCGAATATCCTGCTGATGCAACTGAAGTATAAGTATGCGGATAAGGCAAAAGCCCTGCAGGGATTGCCGGTTTCCTGCCTGGAAGCAAATCAAGAAATACTGACCGAACGGCTGCTGCAGGAACTGTCGGAAGAACCGCAGGTCAGGCGCCATCATCTGAAACCGCAGGTGATCATACATCCCGGACCGGAAACTCGGGTAGATTTATTATTGGAATCCGATGAATATAAAATCTGGTTTGAGGGATACGGAGATATAGGGCGTAAGGACCATAACCTGTCCGGCCGCGCCCATATAGGCAAGTTTATTTCCCGCAGGGATGAAATCTTCGGTGAAGTGGGCGTGGATCTGAAAGATGTGAAATGGGATTTCAATGCCGGTTATGCCTATCACTGGGGGAAGGCGACCCTGTCTTATATGCGCCGTATTCCGGCGGATGCCAATGTATACCGTTTTGAGTATGATTTCACTCCAAAATGGCGGTTCCGCTATGAGCATTTCGGAAATACAAAGGAAAATGAGTATGCAGTCCGGTATCGGATCCACGAATTCCTGAGCGGTGAATATGTCTACTCTACCAATAAATCGTATTTCCGAATTGTTGGAAATCTGTGAAATATTTGTTTTTTTGTTGAAAGTACCGGTGCAGACTGGTATAATAGATAAGTAAAAATTATTTAAGAAAGCAGGTAATTATTATTATGATGGAAAAATTGCGTAATCCGAAAAATGTCAAAACCATATCGCTGATTGTGGCGGCTATTTTTGTCATCGGCTGTTTTACACTGGCGATGAGCGCCGGCGGGTTTGGCAGCGCCGTGGCTTCCGCCTCGTCCAGTGAATCCGCTATCGGAGTGGTCAATTATCAGGTTCTGGTTTCCCAGTCCCCGCGGTTGGAACAGATTCGGAGCGATATGCAGAAAGCGATTGCTGATACCCGTAAAGAATTTGATAACAACAGCCAGAACATGAATGATGAAGAGAAAGAACGGTATTACAAACAACTCCAGGAACGTCTGGCCAATAAGGAAAAGGACCTGATGGATCCTTTGCTGAAAGATATCAACGATACCATTAAAAAGATTGCGGATAAAAAAGGTCTGAAGGTTGTTGTAGATAAAGCTACCGTAGTATATGGCGGGACGGATATTACGGATGAAGTGGCCAAAGCATTGCAGAATCCGAAAAAATGATCGCGCATGAGATGAGGCTCTGCAGGAGCCTCATTTTCCATTGCTGAAGGAGGAAACATGATGCGCTGGCTTTTGATTGTTTTTACAGTTCTGGCGCTGATGCTTTCGGCCTGCGGCAAAATCGGAGGCGGAGAAAAGATTGCAGTTGTAAACTGGGATAAGGTGCTGCAGGAACATCCAAAGCATGACCGTTTGCAAAAGCTGAAGGAAGAGTACAGCCTGCTTTTGGATAAGCGCCGAGAACAGGAAATTATCGGCAAGACCCGGATGAGCAATCTGGCGAAGCTGTACCAGCTAAAACAAAACAGCAAACAGAATTTCCTGTCTGCTGATTTCATGACCCGCATGATGGAAAAGCAAACGGCGGAACAGGAAAAGCTGAAGCAACTGAGCAATCAGATTGCGGATGAGGTAGACAGGGAACTGGCAGAAGAAGAAAAGAAGCTGAATGAACATTACCGGCTACGGTTGTTTAATCTGCGGCTGAAGCTGGATACCGTCCGTATGGTTCCGGAAGAGCGAAAAAAGGTGGAAGCGGAACTGAAAGCTGTACAGGCGGAAAGAGACAGTGACCGGATGATGCTGATTCAGCATAAGTTCGGGCTGGTCAACCAGCGGATGGAACCGCATGTAAAAGCCATGCAACAGCGTCTGGATGCCTATGCCCGCCAGTTGCAGATCCAGATGCGAGCGGAAATGAAAAAGGATTTGGGCAAAGACGATGTAGTCATGCAAAAAGTTCCGGCTGCGCTGAAAGAACTGCTGGGTACCGTGGATCAGGAACTGGATAAACAGCAGCAGGCTATCGAAACGTTGGAAACAGCGATAAAAAAGGATATGGAAAGCGTGGTTGCAAAACTTGCCAAAGAAAGAGGCTATTCTGTTGTTTTCCATAAATACCGTATGAATGTTTCCGCAGAGGATATAACCGGAGATGTAATTGCCGGGTTAAAGAAACTGGAGCTCCGGACAAAAGCAGCGGAAGCATTGAATAAGCGCGCTGCAGGTGGTTCGGCAGGAGAAAAAAGCAAATAAAATTTATTATGAAAAAGATTATGGGAAGGATGACTGATAAACATGAAAAAAGTTTTGGCTTGTCTGATGGTTGTCTGCGCATTGCTGGCCTTTGGCTGCAGCGGGCGCAACGCGGCGTTTGGCGTGGTAGATATTAAAAAGGTAGAAGCCGAGGCGCCGGCAGTAAAGACCATTAAAGAAGATTTGCAGAAGAAGGCGAAAGAACTGCAGGAACAGATGCAGAAGGAGACGGCAGGAAAGAGCCGGGAAGATGCGGAAAAAATCGTACAGGATAAATCTGCGCAGATGCAGGTGGCTTCTTCGGAGGCGCAGTCTAAATTAAAGGCCAGCCTGGAAACTGCGCTGGCAGAAATTTCCAAAGAGAAGAACCTCAGCGCTGTCCTGATTAAAGATGCTGTTCCGTCCGGCGGTGTGGACGTGACGGATGAAGTGATTAAAAAAATGAAATAATGCGGGTCTTCGTAAGTCGAAAACTCGTATGTAATCATTTGGAAAATCTTATTTTTGCATCACCCATAGCGGGCGGAGTTTCGTCCGTCCGCTTTTTTCATTTCAAGCGTGTCATAACTGCCTGTTCAATATAATTAATGCAAGGGGTTGTAATAAGTATGGAAAAAACGTTGCAGGAACTGGCGGATTTCTTACACGGTACGCTGGAGAATGAAGATCCTGCGCTGCGTATCACCGGTGTAAACGGACTGGTGGAAGCGGGGCCTACAGAGATTTCATTTGCCATACCGCCGTACGTGGAGTTCTGCCATAAAAGCCGGGCCGGTGCTATGATACTGGCTCCGGAAGACCGGAAACTGGATCGCCCTGTCATCAGGGTCAGTAATCCCAAGCAGGCTTTTGCCGAACTGCTGGAACTGTTCCGACCCCGGGAAGATGTAGCCCGTGTGATCAGCCCAATGGCTTATGTGGCGGAAGATGCCCGCATTGGGAAAAATGTTGCAATACAGCCTTTTGCGGTCGTGGAAGCAGGAGCGGAAATCGGGGATAATACGGTGATTTATGCCCATGCGTACATAGGCCGACATGTAAAAGTTGGCAGTGACTGTGTGGTCTATCCCAACGTTACCGTGCGGGAAAACTGTATCGTCGGCAACCGGAATATCCTGCAGTCCGGCTGTGTTATCGGCGGTGACGGTTTCGGCTTTGTCACCAATAACGGAAAGCATAATAAAGTACAGCAGACCGGTAATGTGGTGCTTGGCGACGATGTGGAAATCGGTTGCAATTCCTGTATCGACAGGGCTACGATAGGCAGTACCATTGTAGGAAACGGAACAAAAATGGACAATCTTGTACATCTTGGTCATAATGATGTGGTTGGTGAAAACAACTTATTTGTGGCCATGGTAGGGATTCCCGGCAGCGTGACCATTGGAAATAACAATACCTTTGGGGGACAGGCCGCCACCGTGGGGCATATCACCATCGGTAACAACAATACAATGGCAGCTCGTTGCGGCGTCATCGGCAATGTGGGAGATAATCAGATATTAGCAGGATTTCCCCATATGCCTCATGTAGAATGGCTGCGGCAGCAGTCGAAGCTGCGAAAAATCGGTGAGCTGATGAAGACGCTGAAAATGTTGCAGAAAGAAATCGAAGAACTTAAGAAAGATAAATAATCTGGAGAGATTATGCTTGCGTATTATGTAATGAAGCTGATCAGTAAAGTGTTCTGTCTGCTTCCTTTGAGAGCGGGAATGGCTTTTGGTCAGTGTTTAGGTTGGCTGGCACTGATGATTGTGCCAAAATGGCGCATGCAGATGGCTGCGGCTAATGTGCAGGAATGCCTGCATGTTTCGCCGGAAGAAGCAAAGCAGATTGCTGAAAAAAGTGTAATCAAGCTTGGCCGCATGATTATAGACATATTACGATTCCCTTTACTGAACCGGGATACGATTCAGTCCGTTGTGAAAACGGACGGTCTGGAATACCTGGAAGAAGCTTATGCAAAAGGCAAAGGCGCCCTGATGTGTACTGGACATTTCGGTAACTGGGAACTGCTGGGGGCCAATGTTGCCCTGCACGGTTACCCGATGCTGAGTATTGCCAGAAAACAGAATAATGGAGCGATGGACCGTTTCATCAATGAATACAGGGAGATGGTAGGCCAGAAGGTGGCTTATAATCACGGTAAGGAAGGACTCCTGTCTATGGGACGGTATCTGAAAGAAAAACATCTCCTGGGCATTTTGTTTGACCAGGATTCCAGTGATACGGGCATTGAAACCGAACTGTTTGGGAAAGCAGTGGTTACGCCGGCTGGTCCTGCCGTCTTCAGCCGGACCTTTGGCTGTCCCATCCTGCCTATTTTTATGCACTACGATTCGGATGGAAACTATCGGGCGAAGATTTATCCGCCGTTGTATGCGGAAAAGACAAAAGATAAGGATAAAGACTTATATAAAGTAACGCAAAGACTGCTGGAGATTTTGGAACAAGAGATTCGGGAAAATCCTCCTATGTGGTTTTGGGTTCATGACCGTTGGAAAGATGGGAAAGAACGATTTAGAGTAAAAAAATAGAATGTTGAGGATAGCTATATGAAAAAACAGGTAACACTGGCAGCCGTAGCAGATTATTCGGGCATAGGACTGCATTCTGGGAAGGAAGTAACAATGCGACTCATGCCAGGTGAGCCGGATACGGGTATAGTTTTTATACGAACTGATCTGCCGGGGAAACCGGAGATTCACGCACGGGCGGAACTGGTAACTTCAACACTGAAAGCAACCACGCTGAGTGAAAACGGTGCCCAGGTCTTTACGGTGGAGCATCTTCTGGGAGCCCTCTTTGCTATGGGGGTCGATAACTGCCGGATTGAGATGGATGCGCCGGAACCGCCGGTAACAGACGGAAGCGGCCTTGTATTTGCACAGCTGATACAGAAAGCCGGGCGTCAAGAACAGGAAGCGGAGAAAACGATATATGTGGTGGATAAGTCTTTCTCTGTGTATGACGGAGATAAATTTTTACTTATGCTGCCCTATGACGGGACACGCGTTTCCTTTACTTCCGTTAATTCCCATCCGTTGCTGGGGACCCAGTATTATGATGTACTGTTGGATGAAGAAACCTTTTTCAAAGAAATAGCGCCGGCTCGTACCATCGGCTTTATGCATGAAGTGGAGCAGATGCGAAAGATGGGCCTGGGACTGGGAGGTAATCTGGAAAACGCGCTGGTGTATGACGATACAAAATGTCTTTCCGTGCCCCGTTTTCCGGATGAACTGGTACGGCATAAAATTTTGGATGTGTTAGGAGATATGTCCCTTATCGGCCCATGGAAAGGGCATATCATTGCAGTTAAATCAGGACATTCCTATAATTCGCAGTTAGCAAAACAGATTATCGCGTACAGGGAGGGTAAATAATGGCTATTACACTGGATATTACTGAAATCAAAAAGATTCTGCCGCACCGTTTTCCCATGCTGCTGGTAGACCGGATCCTGGATCTGGAACCCATGAAATGGGCAGTGGGTGTAAAAAATATTACGGTAGGTGAAATACAGTTTCTGGGACATTTTCCCAACGATCCCATCATGCCTGGCGTATTGCTTATTGAGGCAATGGCGCAGGTAGGCGGGGTAGCTATGTTGTATCCGCCGGAAAACCGGGGCAAGATTGCCGTATTTGCCAAGATTGACAAGGTACGGTTCCACAGAAAGGTAATTCCCGGCGATCAGGTTGTGACCCGTGCGGAAGTGGTAAAAATCCACGGCAATATGGGTGTGATTCACTGCGAAGGAAAGGTTAATGACGAACCGGCCTGTGAATGCGACTGCTTTTTCTCGCTGCAGGATAAAGCAGAATAGTTTAAAGTGAAAAGCAGGGCTGTTGTATCATACAAAGCCTGAAAATCCTGATATACATAACAAATGCCTAATGAAAAGAAAAGAAAATTAAAGAAAAACAGCTGGATTGCAATTTAAATTTAAGATAGTTTCTCATAAGAAATGAATAGTACTAAAAATGGAGAAATTCGGGAGGCGAAAAATACTGTTATTTCGGGAATATATTATTTAAAGTTTAACTATATGAGCATTTACAATGTGTTGATGTGTAAGAAAAAGATTTTTTGCAGACAGACAGGGCAAAGCCTGTTGCAGGGGGAGTGAGAAATGGCATCTGTAGTGACACCATTGCGCAAGATACATGAGACTGCGATTATTGAAAAAGGCGCGGAAATTGGAAAAAATGTTGTAATTGGTCCATATGCTGTGATCAAGCATGACGTGGTGCTGGGAGATGGTTGCATTGTGGGTCCGCATGTAGTAATTCATCCGTTTACCACCATCGGCAAAGACTGCAAGTTTTTTCCGGGAGCTTCGATTGGCAGCGTTCCGCAGGATTTGAAATTTAAAGGGGAACGGACCTATACGGTTATTGGTGATCGCGGTATTTTCCGTGAATGCGTTACTGTAAGCCGGGCAAGTGGAGAAGGTAATGAGACGCGTATCGGTAACGATATTCTGATGATGGCTTACTCTCATGTTGCCCATAACTGTATCGTAGGAAACAATGTAACTATGTCTAATGTGGCGACTCTGGCAGGCCATGTGGTAGTGGAGGACAGGGTGATTATCGGCGGTCTGGCAGCTGTGCATCAGTTCTGCCGAATCGGACGGAACGCCATGGCTGGCGGTATGAGTCGGATTTCTCAGGACATTCCTCCGTTTATGTTGGTAGCCGGTGATCCTGCTTTCGTAGCAGGCTTGAACAGTGTGGGACTGGCCCGTGCGGGGATGCCGTTGGAAATCCGTACCCAACTGAAAAAAGCGTTCCGTATCCTGTATCGCAGTGGACTTTCTCTGGAAGAAGCCGTTGCCACTATGGAGCAGGAACTGGACAGCAGCGAGCCGGTGGAACACCTGATGCGTTTTCTGCGTAATGCGGAACGGGGTATCCTCCATACTCGAAAATAAGGAAAAAAGATTGTTTGGATAAAATCAATGACAGAGGCAGCGGACTGTTTCGCTGCCTTTCAATTATAAATGGCGGAAAAGATATGGAAACATTGGGCTTACTGGCTGGAATTGGCCATCTTCCGGTAGATGTGGCGCAATCTGCTAAAAAACTGGGATATAAGGTCTTAGCAATTGCAGTGGTGGCAGATACAGATCCGGAGTTGCCGGAAAATGCAGATGTATTCTACACTATTAATGTCGGCAAAGCAGGTAAAATTTTGCAGACACTGAAGCGGCACGATGTTAAAAATGTGACCATGATTGGCAAGGTTACAAAAGAGGTTTTATATAAAAACGGTGCTATCATCCCTGATCTGACGACCATTCGGTTGCTGTCATCCCTGCCGGACCGAAAGGACGATACCATCATGAATGCCATTGTTAAGCTTATCGAAGATGCGGGCATGCATGTAATGGACCAGACGGTACTGATTCAACCGCTCCTTCCAGAGCCGGGTGTATTGACCAGGCGAAAACCGACGGAACAGGAATGGAAGGATATGCAGTTCGGATTCCGTGTGGCTAAGGAACTTGGACGAATGGATATTGGTCAGACAGTCGTGGTGAAGAACCAGGCAGTCATGGCACTGGAAGCTATTGAAGGAACAGACGCGTGTATATTGCGGGGAGGTTTTTTAGGAAAGGGAGGCGTAATTGTAGCCAAAACAGCCAAGCCTGCTCAGGACAACCGTTTTGATATGCCCAGCGTGGGAACTACTACCCTGACTTCGATGATCCATGCCGGTGCTACCGGTATTGTCATTGAGGCGGGAAGGACGCTGCTGGTAGATCGCAAACGCACATTAGCTATGGCGGAGGAAAAGGATATAACCATTGTTTCCATGGATGGGAGCGAATAAATGTAAATAAGCAACATGCCCCTCTTTTTTATTGCAAAAGAGGGGCAGTTATTATATAATTATAAAGGTAGGGATAGAATCAAAAGGCCTTATATGATATAATCTGACAACGGCAAGGAAGTGAGTGAATTGAAAGCATTGAGAATCGGGGTTATTGGGGCTGGTCATATGGGAAGCCATCATGTGCGCAATCTGTCTGAAGAAAAAAGATTTGATTTGGTTGGTATCTATGATTCAAATAGTAAACAGGCAAGAACCGTTGCTGAAAAATATGATGTAACAGCGTTTGAAACAGCAGACGACCTGCTAAAGAATATAGAGGCGGTTGTAATAGCGGTACCGTCGTCATTACATAAAGAAGTTGCAATGAAAGCTGCTGAATATAATGTACATGCGTTAATAGAAAAACCTCTTGCTACCTCGAGCGAAGATGCTGAATTCATTTCCAGGACGTTTGAAGAGAAAAATTTATTGCTGGCAGTAGGACATATAGAGCGCTTCAATCCTGTATTTAGAGAATTGAAGAAACTTACTGATCCGGGTGATGTTTTTTATATAGAGGCATGCAGGTACAGCCCTTATAATGTAAGTGGCCGTATAACAGATACTACGGTAGTAGAAGACCTTATGATACACGATGTAGATTTGGTCTGTGCATTAATGGAAGGCATTGAGATTACGTCCTTGCATGGCCGGGGCGAAGCGGTTCTTTCCGGACGTACGGATTTTGCCACATGCCTGATGGATTTTGGCGGAAAGTGTCATGCGGTAGTCAACGCAAGCCGGGTATCACAGGGCAGGGAGCGAAGTATTACAGTACACAAGAAGGACAGTTGCATACGTGCGGATTTGCTTGCAAAAACACTTGAAATATATAAAAGTGCAGATTTAGCCGTAGATTCAACAGAAAACAATTCTTATAAACAAGATGGAATTGTAAAGAGAGTTTATGTTCCGATAGAAGAGCCTCTTAGGGCGGAACTAGTGGCGTTCTATAATTCCGTTGTAGATGGGAAACCTGTAGAGGTGAACGGTGATGTGGGAATCAGGGCGATAAAGATATGTGAGGCAGTTGCACGCAGGGCAGAGGCCGGAAATCAGGAGGATATAAGAAAATGAATGTGCCTTTTTTAGATTTACGCAGTCAGTATCAGAAGATAATGCCGGAAGTAGAACCTGTTGTTTTGGACATACTGAAAAATTGTTGTTTTATTGGCGGGAAATATGTTGAGGAATTTGAAGCCGCTATGGCAGAGTATTTGCGCGTAAAACATGTGATTGGCTGTTCCAACGGAACGGACGCGCTTGTACTGGGCTTAAAGGCGTGTAATATTAAACCGGGGGACGAAGTTATCACTACAGCATTTTCTTTCTTTGCTACCGCTGAGGCCATCGCTTCAGTAGGAGCGGTTCCTGTTTTTATTGATGTAAAACAGTCTGATTATAATATGGATCCTGAGTTAATTGAGGATGCCGTTACTGAAAAAACCAGAGCAATCCTGCCTGTACATATTTTTGGTGCGCCCTGTGATATGGACAGGATTAATGAAATTGCCAAAAAGTACAACCTGAAAGTGATAGAAGATGATGCACAGGCCATTGGCTGTGAGTATAAAGGCAGGAAAGCAGGAACACTGGGCGACATTGGCTGTTTCTCGTTTTATCCTACAAAAAATCTGGGCGGGGCCGGGGACGGCGGTATGGTTACGACCAACAGTGATGACTTGAATACAATTGTCCGGGCTTACAGGGAACACGGCGCGGCCCAAGGCGGGGCGAAAGCGCTGGAATTGCTGGAAGGCGTTAAAGAAGAGATTAAAATAAAGGAGGAAGTGACGGATTTATATAATCCCTACAAATATTATAATTATCTGATTGGTTACAATTCGCGTCTTGATGCTATACAGGCCGCTATATTGTCAGTTAAACTTAAACATCTGGCAGAGTATAATCACCGGCGTTCACAAATTGCGAAAATGTATCTTGAAGGTCTGACAGACAGGCTTCGTAAACCGGACTATTCGACTGATGTAAAGCCTTGTTGGCATCAGTTTGTAATCCGTTCGAATTACAAGGGAGAGTTATGTGAGTATTTAACAGCGCACGGTGTTGGTAACGGCACATTTTATCCGGTTCCTCTTCACAGGCAAAAAGCATTTAACACTTATAACTGCAAAAATCCGGGCGTAAGTCTTCCGGTTGCTGAGGAGATAGCCTCCCAGACGGTATGTCTTCCTGTTTTCCCGGAAATGACGGATGAACAGGTTCGGTATGTAATAGAAATGGTGAACAGCTTTTATAAAGAAAAATAAACGGATGCCTGAAAGAATTCACAGGAATATTTGCAGAAAAGACAGCTGAGAAGTTCCTTCAGCTGTCTTTTTGTGATATAATAAGATGATTAAGTATGACTAAAATGAGAAAGTCTGTCAGAAAATTGATGAATGGACTATTTAGGGAGAGTATGTCATGGCCAGGATTTTGATTTCTGCAGGAGAAGCTTCCGGCGATCTGTATGCCGGCGCTGTGACCCGTGGCATTAAACAACTGAATCCGGAGGCGGAAGTCTTTGGTATGGGAGGCGACTGTCTGCGTGAAGCAGGTGGCGAAGTGTTGTTTGATATTAAAGACCACAGTTTGATGGGTTTTGTGGAAGTGCTGAAAAAACTTCCTGACGTCTGGAAACTGCGCAATGCATTTATTGATTTGATGGAAAAGCGCAAACCGGATGTGCTGCTGACTATTGATTACCCCGGCTTTAATATGCGGCTGGCTAAACTGGCGAAAGAACGGGGGATTAATGTAGTTTACTTTATCGCCCCGCAAGTCTGGGCCTGGAGGCCGGGTCGGGCTGCCGATGTGGCAAAGGTCACGGATAAAATTGCGTGCATCTTTCCTTTTGAATGTGACTTCTATAAGTCCTACGGGGCTGATATAGAGTTTATAGGGCATCCCCTGGTAGATACGGTAAAACCGTCATTATCGCGAAAAGAGGCAGAGGAACTGGCGGGAAAACGTACCGGCCATCCTCTCATCCTGCTGATGCCAGGCAGTCGGGAGATGGAAATACAGCGTCTGTTGCCGGTGATGCTGGATGCTGTAAAAATCCTAAAACAAAAGCGACCGGAGCTTGATTTTGCCATACCCAGAGCTGCCACCATTGCCAAAGAAATTTTAGAAGACTCGGTCAGGCAAGCCGGACTGAATATCAGGCTGATCGAGGGACACAATTATGATGTGATGAGCGTGGCGGATCTTGCTATTGTCACCAGTGGCACGGTGACGCTGGAAGCAGCCATGTGTGGGCTGGGATGCGAGATTCTGTATAAGTCTTCCCCTGTCAGCTTCTGGATTGCCAAACGGGTAGTGAAGATTCCCAACATCGGTCTACCCAATATTGTTGCCGGGCGGCAGATTGAGCCGGAACTGCTGCAGGATGACTGCACTCCAGAAAATATTTCGTCTACAGCGCTTGAACTTTTGGAACCGGAACGGTTTGCCCAACTGCAGCGAGATTTACAAGAGGTAAAAGAAAAGCTGGGAGAACCAGGCGCTGTCAAACGGGTGGCCGAATTGGTGCTGCGCATGGCCAGTCTAAACCAAAAGGATCGTCTCTTATCGGGTAAAAATTGCCAATAATCTGTAAGGAGTTCAGATGTATTTATATAAACGTA
The DNA here is from genome assembly GCA_017443005.1 of Acidaminococcaceae bacterium. Taxonomy (GTDB): domain Bacteria; phylum Bacillota; class Negativicutes; order Acidaminococcales; family Acidaminococcaceae; genus Succiniclasticum. The sequence goes on along the minus strand of JAFSPK010000112.1, from coordinate 4,622 downwards.
TCTTAAGTTATATCAAACCTTATCTTCATATCTTGTTTGCCGCGCTTTTATGTACTATGCTGGCAGCAGCAGGCAATCTGTATCTTCCCTGGATATTTAGGGACATGATAGACAAGGTGCTTAATGCAAAAGACGCCTATATGCTGAACATGATTTCGGCAAGCATCGTGGTAATCTTCTTATTGCGGGGTCTTTTCCTGTACGGACAGAATTATCTCATGAGCTGGGTAGGGCAACATGTTATTATTGATATCCGCGGTGAAGTGTTCCGTAAACTGCAGCGGTTGTCCATGTCCTTTTATGATAAAAACAAGACGGGTACTATCATGAGCTATGTGACTAATGATGTCAATGCGTTGCAGGGCGCAATGGTCGACAACACGATAGATTTGGTTACGGAAAGCATTATTTTGATTGGTTCTGTCTGCGCTATGATGTATTTGGACTGGAAACTGACCATTTTCACGATTCTGACATTTCCGATAGTCCTTTACGTTATGAACTATTTTGGAAAAAAAATACGAAAATCTGGCGGACAGATTCAGGAAGCTGCGGCAGATATTACCTCTGTATTGCAAGAATCGGTGTCTTCGGCCAGGGTGGTCAAATCTTTCGTGAGGGAACAATATGAGATTGACCGCTTTGATAAAGAAAATGCGGCAAATTTAAATGCGAATCTGAAAAATGCAAAATATATGGCAACTCTTACGCCTACGATTGAATTTGTGGCGGCTTTGGGTGTTACTCTGATACTGTGGTATGGTGGTCATAACGTTATCGACGGGGAAACAACACCAGGCTCCCTGGTAGCTTTCTTGGCATATGCTGTCAATATTTCCAACCCCATTAAGCGGATTACCCGTGTTTCAGGCAATATTCAAAGAGCGCTGGCAGCGGCACAGCGTGTCTTTGATGTACTGGATCTTCCGGAAGAAGTAAAAGACATGCCGGATGCCAGGATGCTTCCCACAGTGACGGGAGATGTTGCGTTTGAGCATGTGACATTTTCTTACAACGAAGGAGATACGATTCTTCATGATCTTTCCTTTGAGGCGAAACCAGGCCAGGCTGTAGGTTTGGTAGGACCGTCCGGAGCAGGAAAGTCGACAGTTGCCAGCCTGTTGCCCCGTTTTTATGACTGTAATTCTGGCACGATTCGTATTGACGGAACGGATATAAAACACGTTACACTGGACTCCCTGCGGAACCAGGTTGGCATCGTACCTCAGGAGACGATCCTGTTCAATGGTACGGTGTACGATAATATTTTATATGGCCGATTAGACGCGACAAGAGAGGAAATCGAGGCGGCTGCCAAAGCGGCTAATGCCCACGATTTCATTATGGAGTTGCCGGATGGCTATAATACAATATTAGGGGATCGGGGTGTGAATATTTCCGGAGGGCAGCGGCAGCGTATCGCCATTGCCAGAGCAATCCTCAAAGATCCACGTATTCTTGTGCTGGATGAAGCCACGTCTGCACTGGATACGGAGAGCGAGCGGGTGGTTCAGGAAGCGCTTAACCGCCTGATGGTGGGGCGTACCTCTATCATTATTGCCCACCGCCTGTCTACCATAAAAAATGCTGATCGAATCCTAGTTTTGGATAAAGGGAAACTGGTAGAAGACGGTACCCATGAAGAACTGATGAAAAATAACGGATTGTACGCCCACCTGTATCAGATTCAGTACCGTAGTGACAAAGAAGAGAGCTGATTATAACTTATGATGTATATACTTTACAATGTTTTATGCCTGCTGATATTTATATTTTTTATATTGCCTTTTTATATTTACTGTCTGATTACGGAAAAAGGTTTTTCTGGCCGGTTTCAGCAAAGTTTGGGGTTCATACGCGATGAACAGATTGCTAACGTGATGAATTCAGGCTGCATCTGGATTCACGGTGCATCGATAGGTGAAATTGTAGCAACCAGTGCGATTGTAAAAGAAATTAAAAAAATCATGCCGGAACGGAAAGTGCTGGTATCTGCTTTTACAGTAGCTGGTTACAATATGGCGCAGCAAATCATTCCGGAAGCGGACGGTTATATCTATTTCCCGCTGGATTTGCCCTGGGTGACAGAATCCGTTGTCCGCCGAGTCCGTCCCGGCATCTTCCTGCCGGTAGAAACGGAATTATGGCCCAATTTCCTGAAGGCTATCCGGAAACGGCATATTCCCGTGATGCTGGTCAATGGCCGAATTTCAGAAAGATCTGTTAAGACATATCACTATCTGTTCAGCATCTGGCGAGATATGCTGCGAACCGTGAATCGCTTCTGTATGCAGTCCAGTATTGACGCAAATTATATTACCCGTTTGGGCGCTGATCCCCAAAAAATCTTTGTCACCGGTAACACAAAATTTGACCAGACCTATGCGGAAGTGACACCGGAAGATCTGGCAACTTACAAAACGGAGCTGGGGCTGGGCGAAGATTCGTTCCCGGTCGTTTTGGCAGGTTCTACCCATGAGCCGGAAGAAGATATCGTTTTGAATGCCTTTACCGTTCTGCGAAAGCAGTATCCTAAGGCAAGGCTTGTTATAGCTCCCCGCATGACTGACCGGGTGGATGAGATCAGAAAGCTTTGCAAAAAGTTTGGTTATGAGACCGGTCTCCGTTCCAAATTAAAAACCGGCAGTGGGATCCGGTCGGAATATCCGGTGGTGATTATTGATACCATCGGTGAACTGGGACGTATTTACGCAGTAGGTGACATCGTCTTTGTGGGTGGCAGCCTGAAAAAAGGCTATGGTGGTCATAACGTACTGGAGCCGGCAGCTCATTCCAAACCCATCCTGGTGGGACCCAGCATGCTGAGTTTCAAAGATTCGTACGCTCTGTTGACCAAAGCAGGTGCCTTACACACGGTGCATGACGCCAGTGGCCTTGCAGAGGAGTTTCTGAAAATTGCGGAAGACGACTCTCTGCGTAAAAAGATGGGAGAGGCTTCCATGCAGGTTATCCGGGAAAACCGGGGCGCGGCTTTGAATACTATGCATTATCTGACAGACCTGTTGGAGAAAGCTGCAGTTCCCCATGCCGATACGAAAGATTATCCTGTCAACACCCGTAACTTTAACGATGCGGGTGGCATTGGTCTGAAGTACCGTGCACTCATGATAAAGTACATCTTTTACATGGGTCATGCTCCGGAACGTCCCTGGTACGTTTATATTCTGATGGGTATCCTTCGCGCTATGTCATATATCTACAGCTTCGGTCTCCAAACTAAGCTGTGGATGTTTAAAACCGGCATTCTGTCTGCACGGAAGCTGGACTGTTGCGTTATTTCCATCGGCAACATTACCGTTGGCGGAACCGGGAAAACCCCGACTGCCCAACGGGTAGCCATGATGATAAAAAAAATGGGTTATCGGGTGGCAATCCTGAATCGCGGTTATCATTCCCATTGGGATAAACCTATCGGTGTGGTATCGGATGGTGAGAAAATTTACATGACCAGCTACGAGGCTGGTGATGAAGCCTACCTGATGGCCAAGATGATGCCCGGGATTCCGGTAGTCATCGGCAGACGCCGTGACGTGACCGGCAGTTATGCAGTAGAAAACCTTAATGCGGAAGTCATTGTTATGGACGACGGGTTCCAGCACTGGAGGCTAAAACGAGACATGGATATTGTCCTGGTGGATACTCAAAATCTGTTTGGTAATGGTGTCATGCTGCCCGGTGGTGTTATGCGTGAACCTCTGAGCCATTTGAACCGGGCGGATATATTCCTATTCACGAGATCCGACCGGAGTTCTAAGCTGACCCGGGAACTTTTGGAAGAAAGTATCAGACGGTATAATACGAAAGCGCCTATTGTGGAAAGTATCCATCATGCCAAAGAGTTTGTGGAGATTACTGAATGGCACAAGGGTATTCAGCGGAACCCGTTGCCGCTGGAAGAACTGAAAGGCAAGAAAGTAATAGTTTTCTCGGCCATCGGTAATCCGTTATCCTTTGAACAGAATGTTTCCGGTTGCGGTTTGGATATTGTAGAAGCCATCCGCTATCCGGACCATCATGATTACGGTATGCTGGAGATGCAGTATATCGACGACCGGGCACGGGAACTGCAAGCCGAAGCTTTGATCACCACTGGCAAGGACGCTGTAAAGATTCCCACGGAATTCATTTATTACAACCGGGAAATTCCGCTGTATGTTATGAATATGGATATTCTGATAACTCGGAACGAAGAGGCTTTTGACAGAAAATTGAAAGAAACAGTAGAAACCGTGCTGAAGAAAGTAAAGAAGAAAAGTGAAGTGGCTGAGATAAAAGAAGGCTGAGCGAGAAGCAAACATAACGTAAATCATTGTGTGTTTATGAATCCATAGTAACAGCAAAGGAGATGCTTTCATGAAAGTAATCTGTGTGATCCCGGCCCGGTATGCCTCCACCCGGCTGCCCGGCAAGCCGTTGAAGCTGATTGCCGGCAAACCTATGATTCAGCGTGTGTATGAGCAGGCAAAAAAGGCAAAGAGGCCGGCAGAGGTCATAGTGGCAACGGATGACAAACGGGTGTATGATACCGTGCTTGCCTTCGGAGGCAGCGTCTGCATGACCCGGGAGGACCATCCCAACGGCACCAGCCGGCTGGCGGAAGT
>JAFSPK010000017.1:0-6019 GCA_017443005.1 Acidaminococcaceae bacterium | reverse complement strand
TGGATGCAAATACCTTGGGATTGATGGCCGCCGGTTTCTTGCATGTGTTTTCACCCATGAACCTGGGCATGATGATCCTTGGCGTAACGATTGGTATTGTCATCGGCTGTATGCCGGGTCTTTCCGCAGCCATGGGCGTGGCGCTGCTCCTGCCCCTGACTTTCGGCATGAAACCGGAAACCGGCCTGATTATGTTAGGCGCCATTTACTGCGGCGCCATCTTTGGCGGTTCCATTTCCGCTATCCTGATTCACACGCCGGGCACGCCGGCTTCGGCTGCCACGGCCATTGACGGCTATCAGCTGACCCTGAAAGGCAAGGCTGGTAAAGCACTGGGTACAGCCTGCACCGCTTCTTTCTTTGGCGGACTGCTCAGCTGTATTTCCCTGTATTTTTTTGCACCGGCGTTAGCCCAGCTGGCCATGAAGTTCGGCAGCCCGGAATATTTCTGGCTGGCGCTGTTCGGCCTTACCATTATTGCGGGTGTGACTTCCGGGTCTATGATCAAAGGCCTGATGTCCGGCGCGTTCGGCCTGATACTGTCCACCATCGGCATGGACCCCATGGAAGGGGTGGAACGGTATATGTTCGGCATCGACGCTCTGTATAACGGTATCAATGTGACCTGCGCCATGATAGGCCTGTTCTCCATGTCACAGGTGTTCATGCTGATTGAAAAAGCCATTAAGGAGCGGGGCAATGTCATTGATTTTGAAGATTCTGTAATCCTGAAAGCCAAAGAACTGGCCCAGATATTCCCTCATGTGATTCGTTCCTGGATCATCGGGAATATCATCGGTATCCTGCCCGGCGCCGGCGCATCTATCGCCTGTTTCCTGGGGTACGATACTGCCAAGAAGTTTTCCAAACGGAAAGACGAGTTCGGCAAAGGCTCCATTGAAGGCGTGGCGGCTTCGGAAGCGGCAAATAATGCCGTAACCGGTGGATCCCTGATTCCCACGCTGACGCTGGGCATACCCGGTGAATCGGTAACCGCTGTGCTCATGGGCGGTCTGATTATCCAGGGTCTGCAGCCCGGTCCGGAACTGTTCACCAAATATGCGGAGATGACTTACACATTCTTCGCAGGTTTCGTAGTCACGCAGTTCTTCATGTTGATGATCGGTTTGGGAGGCTGCCGTCTGTTCGCGCACATCTCCCGCCTGTCCGACGCCATCCTGATTCCCTGCGTATTCGTATTGTGCGTGGTGGGTTCTTTTGCCATTAACAACAGTTTTGTGGAAGTGGGCATTATGTTCCTGTTCGGCTTTTTCGGCTATCTGATGCGGAAACTGGATCTGAATACAGCGGCGGTGGTACTGGCGCTGATCCTGGGGCCGATAGGGGAACGCGGCCTGCGCCGCAGCCTGACTCTGTCCGGCAATGATATCAGCATCCTCTTCAGTACTCCCATTTGCTGGATATTGATTGCGATGTGCATTCTGTCCTCTTTCTCACCACTTCTTATGAAAGTGCTGAAGAAACGGGAAAAGGCCGGAGAGGCCAAGTAAATAATTCATAAAAGAACGAGGGTAACTGATTTTGCTCAGTCACCCTCGCTGTATTTTATTATGTGTCTGTTTGCCTGTGACGCAGTCTGAACAAATCAATTCCAAAACTGCGTTTTACAAAAAAGTGTTTTGGGTGGCTGACAGTTTAATCCCATTCCAACGTGTCGCCCGGGTCAACAAGAATGACCTGTGTACCGGGAACATTCTTTTCTACATCGGCCTTATAGGCTTCCGGATCCTGGGCGATGACCGGCCAGGTATTGTAGTGGATGGGGATGACTACCGGTGCTTTCAGGAATGCGGCAGCTTTGGCAGCATCGTGGGGATCCATGGTGAAGTTGCCGCCGATTGGCAGCAAAGCGTATTTAAACGGATCCAGATCCTGTAACAGCTGCATATCGCCGAAGAGGGAGGTATCGCCTGCAAAATAGAACTTCACACCGTGGAAATCAATGATGAAACCGCAGGCATGTCCGCCGGCGATGCCGCTGCCGTGGAAGGCAGGAGTCAGGCGTACTTTCCCGAAGGGGAATTTGTAAGTCCCGCCAATATGCATGGCATGTGCTTTGCAACCGTTTTCCGATGCCTGGCCGGCGATTTCTGCCGTGGTGATGATCAGGGCGTCGCACTGTTTGGCCAATTCATAGGCGCAGCCCAGGTGGTCGCCGTGAGCATGGGAAACAAAAATATAATCTACCTTCAGGTCTTCCATGGAAACGTGGATGGGGTTGCCATCGATAAACGGATCGCAAATAAGCGTCTCGCCGCCGGCTGTAACGGTAAAGCAGGCATGGTGGATAAATTTGAATTCTGCAGACATGATAATTCCTCCTTTTTATTCTTTATGACATCATAATACTATGATTTCGTAATAGTATTATAACATATCCAGCGTTATTCTGTCAGATGCTGCGGGAAACATTTCTAATCAGGATAAAACTTTACAGACAGGCGAAATTTGGAATATAATTATATAATATAAGCATAATATCAAAATCAGGGAAACACGGAAAGAGTCAGGAGAAAAAAGCAATGAAAAAAATGACGAAGATGACCTGTGCGGTAGCAGTTGCGTTGTTGCTGCTTCCTGTTCCGGGGCAGGCTTCTCGCACAGCTTCCGCCAACCGGGGAGGGAAACCGGTTGTTACAATGGGGGATCGTCCGGGGGCGATTGTTCCCGGCGCCGGTCAAAACAAGAATGATACGAAGCAAAATAAAGCTGCCAAGGGCAGCAATACGGAAATAAAAAATAAAAAGAACAGCGGGACACAGGTATCTCAGGGAAACAAGACGGATACAAAGCGTGGGGTTAAAACGAAACAGACCGCAGCGGCCAAACGGAATCTGAACGCCATTTACATTTTGCCGAAAGGCTATAAAGATATTACCATCAAGGGTAAGGCGGAGGCTTCCAAAAAGCAGGCGGCCCAGCTGATTGTGGCAAACAATAAGAATCTGCCCATCGGCTGCAGCGTGGGAGAAATCGTTGACCTGTACTGGGAAGAAGCGGAACGGGAAGGTATCCGTCCGGACATTGCCTTATCCCAGGCTTTGCTGGAGACAGGCTACTTTAATTTTGGTGGCGCCGTGGAACCCTGGCAACACAATTACTGCGGCTTGGGGACTATTGGTAACGGAGTCCAGGGAGCCGCTTTTAAAACAACCCGGGAGGGCGTGCGGGCTCATATCCAGCACTTGTTAGCTTATACGAGCCATGACCTGCCCAAAACAAAATTAATAGATCCCCGTTATGAAAAGGCACATAATCTGCGCCTGCAGAAGGGGCTTATTACCAAATGGTCCGGCCTGAACTGGACCTGGGCCATGGGCGGCGAGTACGCGGAAAAAGTTATCAACACGCATCAGCTGATGCTGCGTTGCCCGGACAAGGAACCGGAAGGAATGTGGACAGACCACAAAAAACAGCAAAAAGAGCTGGAAAAACTGTATGAAAAGAAATTGAAGGAACGCAATAAACTGGAACAATATAAATATGAAAAACCTAAGCATGAAAAATATAAAAGTGAAAACCGTAAAAATGAAAAGCATAAAAATGAAAAACGCAAAAAGTAAAGAGGCCTGACCATGCATATCGTTTTATACCAGCCGGAGATTCCGGCCAACACCGGCAACGTAGTTCGTCTGTGTGCAGTAACAGGCTGCCATCTGCACCTGATCCGCCCTCTGGGCTTTTCGACGGATGACCGGCAGCTGAAACGGGCAGGGCTGGACTACTGGCATCTGCTTAAGATAGACTATTGGGATGACATTCACGAGTTGTTTGAAGAGTATAAAGATAATCCTAAATTTTTTCTGACCAGCAAGGCCGCGAAAGGTTATACCGAAGTGCATTATGATCCGGACAGCCTGTTGGTGTTCGGCAGGGAAACTTCCGGGTTGCCGGACTGGATTCACGAAGAATTTCCGGAGCAGTGCCTGCGCATTCCTATGATTCCGGATCCCAAAGCACGTTGCCTGAACCTGTCCAATGCGGTGGCGGTAGTGACATATGAAGCCTTCCGCCAGCAGCCGGATTTTGGCGGATTAAGCCTGACGCCGACGTTTCATTCCGGCAAACTGAATTCGCAGTATGAATTATAAATAAGCAGCGGACTTTAACAATTCTGCTTTTGATAACAGATGAAAAAATGGATATATCTTGTCTGAACAGTTACAGGAGGCACCATGATCGTTTTGAAAGAGTTTGAATTTGACGCGGCCCATTATCTTCCCAGTTATAACGGGAAGTGCGAGCACTTGCACGGGCACACTTATAAACTGGTGGTAAAGGTGGACGGGCGTCCGGATATGGAAGGCATGGTACTGGATTTTTCCCTGCTGAAAAAAATCGTGCAGACGAAAGTACTGCGTAAGCTGGATCACAAGCTGCTGAACGATGTGCTCCCCAATCCCAGCGCGGAAAATATTGCAATCTGGGTTTGGGATCAGCTGGCCAAACCGTTATATGCGGAAAACCGACGGCTGTATGAAGTGGAAGTATGGGAAACCCGGACCAGCGGCTGCATATACCGTGGCGAATTTTACGAAGGTGAATTATGTTAAATGAGGCATTGGAAAAAAAGAAACAGTTTTTGAAAGATGTGCAGTCGGAACAGGACAGCCGCAATATCCCACTGAAACATGTGGGTATCAGCGATTTGCGCTGGCCTCTGGTGCTGCGCGACCGGCAGAAAGGGGAGCAACATACGGTGGCCACGGTATCCGTGGCGGTAGATTTGCCGAAAGACCTGCGGGGCACTCATATGAGCCGTTTTGTGCAGTGCCTGCAGAAGCTGGATATCGTCAATCTTTCCGCACTGGAAGAGGTGCTGGATGATTTGAAAGAAAGCCTGCTGGCCGACAGGGCATTTTTGAAGCTGGAATTTCCTTATTTTATCCAGAAGGAAGCACCGGTAAGCGGGCTGAGTTCTGTCATGGATTTGAATTGTGTGTATACGATGGAAAAAGGAACCCGTTTTACCCAAAAAGTCGAAGTGCAGGTGCCCATTCAGACATTGTGTCCCTGTTCCAGGGAAATCAGCGCCTATGGAGCTCATAATCAGCGGGCCGTGGCGTCTTTGGAGATTGAAGCCATTGAGTTTGTCTGGATCGAGGAACTGGCGGAAATGGCTGACGCAGGTGCCAGTGCTCCGGTGTACGGATTGTTAAAACGTCCTGATGAAAAGTTTGTGACGGAAGAAGCCTATGACAATCCCCGTTTTGTAGAGGACGCGGTGCGGGAGATCGCCCTGCGGCTGGAGGCGGATCCACGTATCAGCTGGTATCGGGCGACGGTAAAAAGTTTTGAAAGCATTCACAATCATAATGCTTTTGCCTGCGTAGAAAAAGGGTGGAAATGATGCTGTACGAAGTCAACCAGGACGCGCTGCGTTATGAAATGGAACATCTGGGCGTATACAAGCCCAGCGTGGCCATCATGCTGGGTAAAGGAAAAATTACGCCCCTGAAGGTGCTGCATGTCAGGACGCCGGCGGCCAACATCATCAAGCAGGAAATGCTGGCGGCAGGAGGAGACTGCGCCACGCCGGGAACGACAATTACCTGTGCGGTTCCCTATGTGGATATCCTATTGCTTGGCAATGCGAAGCATTATAAAATGCTGGTCTATAAACTGAAGCAGATGCCCTATTTCGGCATACCGGATATCGTAGCAGATCTGGAAACGTATCTTGCAGCCGTTCCCAAATGCACGAAACTGGCAGACGGGCGCTTGCTGCATTACGATTCCGTAAAGGTGATGGGCATCATCAACGTGACGCCGGACTCCTTTTATGCCGGTTCACGCAAAAAAAGCGTTGACGAAGTGCTGGAACAGGCGGAACAAATGCTGGCGGAGGGCGCTGCCATATTGGATATCGGCGGAGAATCTACCCGGCCCGGCAGCGATCCGGTTACCCCGGAGGAAGAACGGCAGCGGGTGCTGCCTGCGGTGGCGGAAATCAAAAAGAGATTTCCGGAAAGTATTGTGTCTGTAGATACGTATCGCG
>JAFSPK010000111.1:0-8498 GCA_017443005.1 Acidaminococcaceae bacterium | reverse complement strand
TTCCGGAAGGCTCCAAAACGAAAATAGTAAAAGAAGAAGAACTGATCAACATTCACAATAAAAAGGGCGGGATCCTGATACGGTATCACCATCCGGCGGATTTTGTAAGAGCCGGTAACCTCTTGGCGGAGATCATAGATCCTTATACGACGGAAGTGCGGGAAAAAATCTGTGCGCCCACGGACGGCACACTGTTTTTTGCCCATCATGCTCAACTGATTGCGGGGCACTCCATTGTTTACCGGCTGATTCCCAAAAGCAGGGCGGGACAATGCGAAAACAAAGAATAAAAGGAACGGTACAAACCGGGCTGGAGCGTATGAAGTCAGCTTTTCTGCCCCAAATGCCGGAGGTAACATGAACGATAGAGGTTGCATGGGAACGGCGATTTTTTTCTTGCAGTCTTTCCTATTGTGCGATAAAATAAGAAAGCAGTTTGCGTTATTCATTATTTAAGGAGACGCTGATTAAATGAGTTTGTGCGATGACCGAGGGCTTTTTGCGACTGACAAGGAGATGTCCCGAAGGCGCAGCTGTAGCTGCGTTGAGGGACATTGACGTAGTCAGTCACAAAAAGCACCGGTCAGCGTGCAGACGAATTAATCAGTGTTTCCTTAAGGTTAATTATGAAAAATAGTGAATGTATTTACCGGCGGTCTAGCGCAGGAGCGGTCCATCCATGTAACGGCGCAATTACCGGGAGACGCTGATGAATCAGTGCGTTCAAAATGCTTCCTGTTTTTCCTAAAAGAAAAGTTGAGGGGATTTGACAAATGAGCGGATACTTTGGCGTAGTATCAAAAGAAGATTGTGTATTTGACCTGTTTTTCGGCACGGACTATCATTCTCACCTGGGAACCCGCCGGGCCGGTCTGGCGGTGTATGGGAAAGACGGCTTCAACCGTTCCATCCACAACATTGAGAACTCTCCGTTCCGTACCAAGTTTGACGATGATGTCCATCACATGCAGGGCAACCTGGGCATCGGCTGCATTTCTGATTTTGAAGCCCAGCCTCTGATTGTACGGTCCCATCACGGAACATACGCTATCACCACTGTCAGCAAGATCAATAACATGGATGAGCTGGTGGCAGGCATTATGAAAAAAACCGGCACCCATTTCCTGGAGATGAGCGGCGGTAGCATTAATGCAACGGAACTGGTTGCCACGCTGATCAACCAGAAAGATAATCTGATTGAGGGTATCCAATATGCACAGCAATGCGTAGAAGGTTCCCTCTCCCTGATGATCATGACGCCTCAGGGCATTTATGTGGCCCGGGACAAGGTGGGCCGTACGCCTATGATTTTAGGTAAAAAAGCAGAAGGCTTCTGCGCCACGTTTGAATCAACGGCCTATTTGAATCTGGGTTATGAGGATTACAAAGAGTTAGGTCCCGGAGAAATCGACATCATGACGCCGGAAGGTGTGCAGGTGCTGGCAAAACCCGGATCCAAAATGAGGGTCTGCACGTTTATGTGGGTGTATTACGGATATCCGTCTTCTTTCTATGAAGGTGTATCCGTGGAACAGATGCGGTACAACTGTGGCAAATATATGGCCCGGCGGGATCACATTAGGGAAGACGCAGTGGATAATGTAGCCGGTGTTCCGGATTCCGGTATCGCCCATGCGGTCGGTTATGCCAATGAAAGCCGGATTCCTTTCTCGCGTCCGCTGATCAAATACACGCCGACCTGGCCCCGGTCTTTTATGCCAACCATTCAGAGCAAACGGAACCTGATTGCCAAGATGAAACTGATTCCGGTACACGAACTGATTGAAGGCAAACGTATCATCCTGATCGACGATTCTATTGTAAGGGGAACGCAGTTGCGGGAAACTACAGAGTTCCTGTTTAAAAGCGGAGCGAAAGAAGTGCATGCCCGTCCGGCCTGCCCGCCGATTACTTTTGGCTGCAAGTTCCTGAACTTCTCCCGCTCCAATTCGGAAATGGAACTGATCGCCCGTCAGATCATCGCCAAAGAAGAAGGAGAAACTGTTGCCCGGGAGATTTTGGAAGACTATTGCAATCCGGATTCGGACCGGTACCATGCGATGGTACAGGGAATCTGCAAGAAGATGGGCTTCACCAGTCTGGCTTTTAACCGTTTGGACGACATGATCAAGGCAGTAGGGATTGATCCGGATAAGCTTTGCACATATTGCTGGAACGGGAAAGACTGAAAGAAATCAAAGTATTCAAAATATAGATGATTAAAAACAAAAAAGCGTACAGGGATTGAGCAAAACATCGGGCGCGTTTGTGTAATTCCATGAGAAAAAATGCGCCGTGGTGGCGAGACTGTCTGAGGGGTGAAGCACCGAGTTTCGAAGCCACAGGCGCATGAGTCCATGGAATAACAAACGCGACCGGTTTTGAGAATTCCTGCACGCTTTTCGTTTTTAAAACGTTATAGAGTATTATTTACATGACCTGCCCCCATTTTATGTACCACGGGGAAATTTAGTATACATACTTGATACGAATCTCATAAAATAATTCGAAAAATCTTTTCAAAGTTAACAGATTTTTTAATATATTTGTATACATAAGTTGCTTTTGCTGTTTTTCGCTGGACAGATTCCATGTTTTACGATAAAGTAATACTATACCTATAATTTAGAGTAAATTTTTAGTTTGGGGGATGAAGATTGTGAAAAAAGGTGAACCTAAGACGTTAACGTACCTGTCGCTGGTAGCGGTGGTACTGGTGCTGGCGGGGCTGGCATATGCCGTAGTGCATAACCACATGCCGGTGAAAGAGACTGCCTGGGCACTGACGCCGCCTGTTATTGCCATTGCGCTGGCGTTGATTACCAAAGAAGTGTACAGTTCCCTGTTTCTGGGAGTGTTGACCGGCGCGTTCCTGAATGCGGGATTTGACCTGGTGGGCACACTGAATCAGGTGTTTCAGGAAGGCATGCTGAAAGTTTTATCTGACAAATGGAACGTAGGCATTTTGATTTTCCTGATTATTTTGGGCATGATGGTGCAGCTGATGAACCGTGCCGGCGGTTCCGCCGCGTTCGGCCAGTGGGCGTCTACGCATATCAAAAGCCGTGCCGGCGCGCAGCTGGCAACCATGGTGCTGGGCTGCCTGATTTTTATTGATGACTATTTCAACTGCCTGACTGTGGGTTCCGTTATGCGTCCGGTAACCGACAAATATAACATCAGCCGCGCCAAGCTGGCCTACCTGATCGATTCCACGGCGGCGCCGGTCTGCATCATTGCGCCGATTTCTTCCTGGGCCGCGGCGGTGTCGGGCTTTGTAAAAGGGGAAAACGGTATCAGCATTTTTATACAGTCCATCCCGTATAATTTCTATGCGTTGCTGACCCTGATCATGATGCTGTTGATCATCTTTCTGGGGATTGATTACGGCCCCATGAAGGTCCATGAAGATAATGCGCTGAAAGGCGATCTGTTTACAACCGGCATTACGGAAGAAGCGGCCGAAACCATGAAAAAGGGAGAAAAAATCGGCAGCGTGATCGATCTGGTGCTTCCCATCGTGATGTTGATCATCTGCTGCGTTATCGGCATGATTTACACCGGCGGCTTCTTTGAAGACAAAGGATTTGTGGATGCCTTCGCCAACAGTGACGCGTCCGTCGGTCTGGTATTAGGTTCTGCAGTCGCGTTACTCATTACCGTTGCCTTCTATCTGTTGCGTCAGTCCCTGCCTTTTGCGGATTGCATGGACTGCCTGCCGGAAGGATTCAAGCAGATGGTTCCGGCCATGCTGATCCTGTCCTTTGCCTGGGCTTTAAAGGCAATGACCGACAGCCTGGGCGCCGCCAAATATGTGGCGGCTCTGGTGGAAAGCTCTGCCGGCAACCTGATGAACTTCCTGCCGGCCATTATCTTCCTGATTGCGGTGTTCCTGGCCTTCGCCTCCGGCACGTCCTGGGGTACTTTCGGTATCCTGATCCCCATCGTGGTTTCCTGCTTCCAGGGTGTTGACCATCAGCTGATGATCATCTCCATCTCTGCCTGCATGGCCGGTGCGGTTTGCGGCGACCACTGCTCCCCGATTTCGGATACCACGATCATGTCGTCGGCCGGCGCCCAGTGTATCCATCTGAATCATGTTACCACCCAGATTCCCTATGCCTTTACGGTTGCGGTGGTTTCTTTCTTCACATACCTGGTGGCCGGTTTTGCCAAGAGCGCCCTGGTATCGCTCATTTTCGGTGTTGTGATTCTGTGCATGGGCCTCATGGCAATGCGGAGAAGAAATTTAGGCAAGATTGGGGAATGAAGTTAACGTAATCATTGAGACCCAAAATATGAAGGAGGAAACAGCATGATAAAAGACGGAAAAATCTGGGTGGCGAATAACGATAAAGGCGAGAACATTTTTATTCTGCCGAAGATGGCAAACCGCCACGGTCTGATAGCCGGCGCTACCGGTACCGGCAAAACTATTACCCTGAAGGTGATGGCGGAAAGTTTCAGCGACATGGGTGTTCCGGTATTCATGGCTGATGTAAAAGGCGATGTGGCGGGCATGATGTGCCCCGGTGTGGATACGGAAGACATGCAGAAGCGGATCCAGAAGTTTGGTCTGGCGGAAGCGGGCTTTGCATACAAAGGCTGTCCGGTAACCTTGTGGGATATTTTCGGACAGAAGGGCATTCCCCTGCGTACCACCGTTTCGGAAATCGGTCCCCTGCTGCTGGGCCGGATCCTGGAACTGAATGACCTGCAGACTTCTATTTTAAATATTGTCTTTAAAATTGCCGATGACAACCAGCTGCTGCTGATTGATACCAAAGATCTGAAAGCCATGCTGAATTATATCAATGAGCACCGGGCGCAGTTCGAAGGGGAGTATGGCAAGATGAGCCCCGCCTCCATCACCGCGATTATCCGTGCCATTGTGGCGCTGGAGACCCAGGGGGGCGACGTGTTCTTTGGCGAACCGGCTCTCTCCATCTCCGACTGGCTGACCCAGGACTGCGGGAAAGGCATGATTAACATTCTGGACAGCGGAAGCCTGATCAACAACGGAAAATTATATTCTACCTTCCTGCTGTGGATGATGTCCGAGCTGTTTGAAACCCTGCCGGAAGTGGGAGACCTGCCGAAACCCAAGATGGTCTTCTTCTTTGACGAAGCGCACCTGCTGTTCAACGGCGCGTCCAAAGCGCTGCTGGATAAGATCGAGCAGGTGGTGAAACTGATCCGCTCCAAAGGCGTGGGCATCTACTTCTGCACCCAGAGCCCGAAAGATATTCCGGACGGCGTACTGGCACAGCTGGGCAACAAGGTACAGCATGCGCTGCGGGCGTATACCCCTGCTGATCAAAAGGCTGTGAAAGCGGCGGCGGCATCCTACCGTCCCAATCCGGAATTCGATACGGCGTCTACGATTATGGAACTGGGTACCGGCAAGGCTGTGGTTTCTTTCCTGGAAGAAGGCGGTATCCCCGGCATGGTGCAGAAGGTTTCTATCCTGCCGCCTCAGTGCAGCATGGGTTCTGCATCCGATGCGCAGCGTGACCAGGCTATAAAAGCCAGCCTGCTGTATACCAAGTATTCCAATTATTTTGACCGTGACTCCGCCTATGAGTTCCTGATGCGGCAGCAGCAGGTGGAAGCGAAAGAAGCAGAAGAAGCCAAAGCGGCAGCCGAGCAGGCTAAAATTGCGGAAAAGGAAGCTAAGGAAGCGGCGCTGGCAAAGGAAAAAGCGGAAAAAGAAGCGGCCCGGGAAGCGCAAAAAGCAGAAGCAGAGAAAAACCGTTTGATTAAGAATGTTGGCGGCAGCGTATTGGGTACGGTAGGCCGTCAGGTTGGGAAACCCTGGGCGGATCCGTGGCCGGAAACATAGGCAAGTCGGTAGGCGGCAATTTGGGCGCTTCGCTGATTCGCGGGATATTCGGCACATTCTTTAAAGGATAATTCTCGCTTGTCTAAATTTCCCTGTACCGCGTTGTCGTCAGTCGACGTAGTCCCACTACGTCTTCCTCCTCCGCCTTGTACAGGAAAATTTATCCTGCGCGATGAATGTTTTTATGTATCATATGTGATCAAAAGCAGCAAGGATAAGGCAGCGCAAAACCGGGGACGGTTGCTATTCCATGGATTCATTCGTCTGTGGCTTCGAAACTCGAGGCTTTGCCTCTCAAACAGTCTCGCCACGACGACGAATCTCATCTCATGGAATTACGCAACCGTCCCCGATGTTTTGCTTATGCCTTAGCCTTTGCAGCTTTGTTGAATATAAATTAAAGAGCTGTACAACAGGCAGTGATGCCAGTTGTACAGCTCAGTTGTTTTATTTTTTAATGCAGTCTGTCAATGTAGGTTTTAATCTCATTTACATTGTAAAGCAGTTTGGTTTCGTTGCCGGTCTCATCAATTAACGTGGGCACGGCGCAGATGTTAAACTTCTTGGCCATTTCCGCCCCTTCGGCTTCTTCGGCAAAGAGCGGTGTGTATTCCACATGGGCTTCCTGCAGCATCTTCTTCACCATGTTGCAATTGGGGCAAGTGTGGGTGGAAATCAGGTAGCGCTTCCCGTTAGCGGGAATGCCGGAAGCGGTTTTGCTGCTGTTCATGATTTTGGCGGCCAGGTTTTTGGCGGCGTCCATCATCTGCTTGTCAGGGCTCTCCGCGGTCTTGGGGAAGATAGCTGCCTTTTTCGCTGCGTCAGCTGCCGCCTGCTCCGTGTAAGCTACCTTTGCGGAAACTTCCGCGTCAGATTCCAGTTTGTTCTCTCGGTCAATGCGGACCTGCTCCGTATTATAGGTCTTACGGTTCTGGAATTCGCTGACCTTGCCGTCGTTCCAGTTCCGAACCGGGCGGTAGTACCCGGTGATGCGGGAGTACACTTCCGCGTTGCGTCCGCATTTCGGGCAGGTGAAGTGCTCGCCCCGGATGTAACCGTGTTCCGCACAGACGGAATAGGTGGGGGACAGGGTGTAGTAGGGCAGCTTGAAGTTTTGTGCGATTTTGCGTACCAGGGTTGCGGCAGACTGCCAGTCCGGCAGACGTTCGCCCAGGAAACCGTGGAACACGGTGCCGCTGGTGTACAGGGTCTGCAGTTCGTCTTCCAGTTCCAGCGCGTCAAAGATGTCATCCGTGTAACCAACCGGCAGATGGCTGCTGTTGGTGTAGTAGGGGGCATTGCCGTCTTTGGCTGCGGTCAGGATGCCGGGAAACTCTTCCGTGTCGTGTTTCGCGAAACGGTAGGAAGTGGATTCCGCCGGCGTAGCTTCCAGGTTGTACAGGTCGCCGTACTGTTCCTGGTAATCGGACAGGCGGGTGCGCATGTGGTTCAGCACTTCGATGGCAAAGGCCCGGCCTTTTTCCGTAGTCATGTCTTCATCCTTCAGCCAGGCGGCATTCAGGATGGCTTCGTTCATGCCCACCATGCCGATGGTAGAGAAGTGGTTCTTAAAGGTGCCCAGGTAACGGCGGGTGTAAGGATACAGGCCTTCGTCCATAAGGCGGCTGATTACTTTCCGTTTTACCGACAGGGAACGGGCCGCGATGTCCATATATTTGTCCAGGGTGGCATAGAACTCTTCCTTCGTTTGGCTCAGGTATGCGATGCGGGGCAGGTTCAGGGTTACCACGCCGATGGAGCCGGTACTTTCGCCGGAGCCGAAGAAGCCGCCGGATTTCTTGCGCAGTTCCCGCAGGTCCAGACGCAGACGGCAGCACATGCTGCGCACGTCGGAGGGCTTCATGTCGGAATTGATGTAATTGGAGAAGTAGGGCGTGCCGTATTTGGCTGTCATTTCAAACAGGAGACGGTTATTTTCCGTGGCGCTCCAGTCAAACTCTTTGGTAATGGAATAGGTGGGAATCGGGTACTGGAAGCCGCGGCCGTTGGCGTCGCCTTCGATCATGGTCTCGATGAACGCCTTGTTCACCATTTCCATTTCTTTCTTGCAGTCATTGTAGGTGAAGTCCATGTTCTTTCCGCCCACGATGGCCGGCATGTCCTTCATGTCGTCGGGCACGGTCCAGTCCAGGGTGATGTTGGTGAAGGGAGCCTGTGTGCCCCAACGGGACGGCGTGTTCACACCGTAGATGAAGGACTGGATGCACTGCTTCACTTCTTTGTAATCCAGATGGTCTGCCTTTACGAAAGGAGCCAGGTAGGTATCAAAGGAAGAGAACGCCTGCGCCCCGGCCCATTCGTTCTGCATGATGCCCAGGAAGTTGACCATCTGGTTGCAGAGGGTGCTTAAATGTTTGGCCGGCGCCGAAGAGATACGGTCGGGAACGCCGCCCAGTCCTTCCTGGATCAGCTGCTTTAAGCTCCAGCCCGCGCAGTAACCGGTGAGCATGCTCAGGTCATGGATGTGCATGAAGCACTTGCGATGGGCTTCAGCGATTTCTTCGTCATAAATTTCGCTGAGCCAGTAGTTGGCGGTGATGGCGCCGGAGTTGGAGAGGATCAGCGCGCCCACGCTCAGGGTGACGGTGGAGTTTTCTTTCACGCGCCAGTCTTTGTCTTTTCCAATATAACCGTC
>JAFSPK010000110.1:0-42316 GCA_017443005.1 Acidaminococcaceae bacterium | reverse complement strand
GTCATGGGCTGTCAACCCCTTTTTGATACTTTTTACATTTTTTTACGATTGCTATTGCTTTTATAAATTTCAACACGCCTGCTGATTTATTATATCAAAACGCAAGAGTGATGTAAATCTCAAAATTCATCTTTTCAGCTCCACCAATGCTTCTTCCACGTCGGCATCCGGTTAACTGCAGGGGCATGCGCAATCCGTTCCGCTTCCAGCATGGCGGCTATCGTTTCTTTTTTCGGCTGATCCAGTCTCACATCAAAAGGAAACCTACCAACACGAAGAGACTGGCGTAAAAACAGCCAATTGTCAGTCAATGTTACAGTCGTTTTCAAGAAATGCCCTGTAACGCGTTTTAACTGTGCTAAACACAACTTTTCCCGCAGGGATAACCAAAAGCGCTCCTGGGCGATTTATAGAAGCCCGTATTCGCCCGGATACGCCTTTTGCATACTCTTTATCGCATTGGAGTCCAAATCGCCCTTACAGGGCATTTTCCTTGGTGCGGTGTAATATTGAGCAGTTTTCAGGCATTTACATGCTAAATACTGTTTCATTGCAGCACGTTATTGTACACTTATATGCAAAAGTGTTTACGCCCAGAACACTGTCCAAAACCAGCGCAAGCTGCATTGAAAAGCCGCACAACACTCCATCTATATATTGTAGTTGTAGCATTTCTCGTATCTATGTATAGTAGTTTGACATTGTTCCACTTCATTGTTTTGATCAAACAAGCTGTTGCTGTGCTATGGCCCCCAAACTGCTATCATTGGTTCGATTGAGTTAGCAAATATAAAAGCCTGCTTAAGAAAAGCCGAAAACCGTTTTGGTCACTTTAGTGACCAGGAATTTTTCGCAATTCCAGGCGTGGAGCGGTTTTCGGAGCCTGCTCTTTATATATATAATACTTACATTTGTTTGTCTCTTTAAGGGACATTTCGTTCGCAAATTCCATCTGCCTTGTTCGAGAGAGCTGTCACTGCGTATACGCCAAAAGCGGCAGGGTTCCCCCTCTTTTCCTTATGCGCCAAATAAGCCGCTGTGTGCCGGTGCGGGTAAGGATTAAAATAAACCGGTAACCGCAACTGTCAAAGCGTTTCCGTCAGTTGCTGATACAGGCGGAACAGCCACGCCACGCATTCTTCTTCAGAATGTACTTTGCCCCACATGCCGTAGGCTTCCATGACGGCGCGGTCGTTTGCTTTGTGGGCTTTGCGAAGTTCCGGCGGCATGGTCAGTTCGTCATACAAATCTGCCAGCGATGCTTCTGGATAGTTTGCTCTTGCGTCTAAAATCCCCTGCGCAGTTGTTTCGATTTTTGCTTTCTGCGCTTCTGTCGGTTCCGGCCAGGGGAAGTTGTTGTAGACAATAGTGTTGGAATAACTGTACCGCATTTCCAATCTACCTGCAACTAAACGCATCCACGCCATGTGGACGTTGGAATTCAGAATGCCAAAATGATACAACTCGGAGTTTTCTATAAAAAACAGCTTATCGCCCGCGATCACATTCTTTGAAAGATAGTCCATTGGGATATAACGACGATTCTCTGATGATACTTTAGGCAAGGCAACATAATCCGTGTTGCATTCCTTGACTTCATCAAACAGCATGGGGGTTTCCGCTTTTGCTTTTGTCGCTGCTTTTTTGCTGGCAAGACGGAACTCCCTAACTTTACCGATACGTTCAAGGATAGATGGATGCTTCTTCAATTCCGCAGGGTTTATCCCAACAAGCCACAGGCAATAACGGGGCTTCCTGATTATGAAATCTTTCCCCATCATAAAGGGACGGATCAATGTTGCAGCCTCAGGGTCTTTTGCTAAAAGCCCGGCTCTTTCTTCTTCTGTAAGAATCAGGTAACCGCCTTCTGCCGGTTTCCCGCCATTTACCATAACGGGAACATCGCACAAAGGAACGTTTCTGCTCTGCACAAACAGCAACGGCGCGTCAATCAGATACGGGGAAATGTTTCTCGCGACAATTGGTTCATCTTTTTCAGAATCAAAGATAACCCTGTCTTTATAATTCGGCGCTACGCTGAAACCGATAATCACCACATGCACGGCAGCCTGATCGCTTGCCTCGCTGCCCCATTTGAATGTGCGGTACGCAAAATCAATATGAATGCCAAACTGTTTGTACAAGGGTTCCCACGCACCGGCAACCTGCTCGCCCTGGGTGATGCTGTTGGTGGAAACAAAAGCCGCGCGGATGTTCGTTCCCTGCATGAACTGCGCCGCTTTGTAATACCAGCCGGTCACGTAATCAATCTTGCCCGCTTTTTTGTACGGCTTGCCGTTTTCATCCACATAAACGGAAAGCATGTCCTCTTTCTGTTCCCGCGACTGCAAACTGTAGCCCAAAAATGGCGGGTTCCCCATAATGTAATGCAGTTTTGTTTTCGGAACCACATCGTTCCAGTCCATGCGCAGGGCGTTGCCCTCCACAATCTTCGCGTCCGTCTTCAGCGGGAAAAAGTCAATGGTCTGGTTGACGATGGATTCCGTCTCTTTGATCATCTGGCTTTCGGCAATCCATAACGCGGTGCGGGCCACCGTTACGGCAAAGTCGTTGATCTCAATGCCCGCGAACTGCCCGATGCTCACCTGAACCGGATTGGCAAATTCCAAAACCATCAGCCCGTGAAGTTGCTGTTCAATGACTTTGTTCTCCAAACGGCGTATCGACAGGAAAGTTTCCGTTAAAAAGTTCCCGCTGCCGCAGGCCGGATCCAAAAAATACAGAGACGCTAATTTATCGTGAAAACAATCCAGCGCTTCCTTGCGTTTGGGTTTAGACAGCTTCTCGTTCGTAACGATGCCGTCAAACTCAGTTTGCAGTTCTTCCATAAACAACGGATCAATGACTTTATGGATATTCTCGATTGACGTGTAATGCATGCCGCCGCTGCGCCGGGTCTCCGGGTTCAACGTGCTTTCAAACACCGCGCCGAAAATGGTGGGGCTGATCTTCGACCAGTCCAGGTTCTCGCTCATGTCTTCCAAAATGAGAGACACGATTTCCTCTGTCAGTTGCGGAATTTCAATATCACCTTCAAACAGCCCGCCGTTGACGTAGGGAAAATCAAGAAGCGCTTTCTCCGCATACGGATCCCGCTCTTCCTCTTTCTGGTCCAAAATGCGGAAAAGGTTGATCAGCGCCGCCCGCGGATTCAGGTTGCGATACATTGCGATATAATCATGGAACTCGCTGCCTTTCGCGCCAAACAGCAGGGCGTCTTCCGCATACAGGCAGAACACGATGCGCACGCAGAACTTGTTCAGACTTTTCAGTGTTTCTTCGCTGGCCGGGTCTTTGTATTGCGGTAGCATGAGGTCGTACAGCTTTCCCACCAGCTCGCCCGCTTTCACGGAAAGCTGCTGCTCCACCGTAATCTTCTTCACGTTTGCGTCCAGCAAAAACGCCAGCAGGTGATATTTGTCCGGCAGTTCGTCCAGCAAAATCTCGATTGGTTTTTCTTCCGGGCGCACTTCGTTCATGTCATAAATATAGAATTTCTCAAAATTGCAGGTGACGATCCAGCGGGGTCTTTCGGAAAAGGGAAGCCGCCCGCCGTAACGCTGGGCCTGCCCGAAAGGGTTCAGCTCCGAACCGTCGCTCTGCTTTTTGCGCTTCAGCAGGTCAACGCCAATGGACTTCTGCTCAATGAGCACCTGCGTTTCCGGAATATACACATCAATGAAGCTGGTGTGTTCCAAGGGCACGCGCTTTTCAAACTCCACACGCTGGGAAAAGTCCGTAATGCCGTAGACGCGGTGCAGCAAATCGCTCCAGAATTGCTGGGTATGCTGTTTTTCATCGCCCTTGCCTTTCCACGTTTCTGCAAATGCTTTCGCAGCCTTGCGCTGTTCGGTGTCGTTCATGATGGTAACCATTCCTCCCCTGCCATGCCCGCTTACATTAAGCCTGATATTATTATAACATGAAAAGCCCGTCTGCACCATTTCTGATACAGACGGGCTGTAACTTTAAAAAAAACGGCAGTTGTTTAGGCGTAAGGTAATAAATATAAAGGAGCTGTAACAAAATCGCCCGATGAGGTATGTAAAGGAAAGAACTTGTTCCTTCATCCCTCATTGAATCTCAACCTTAACCTTTTGGGAATCGCCCATTTTATTCCAGACATTGCAGGCTGTAACCGTAACCTCATAGGAACCGGGTTTCAAATCTTCTAATGTAATCTTCCAGTCTGCACGCATATCCTTTTCTTGCGGCACGATACGGAAATCCGTGTCATACTTATGCTCTAACACACAGTTGCCCGCGCTGTCCTTCACGCTTACAAAATAATAGTACACCTGCGAGCCGTTACCGGATGCCTTCGTAAAGGAGAGCGTCGCCTTTCCGCCATTGACGGATGCGGTTAAATCTTTTGTGCCAAAAACGGGGCCCGGCCTTTGCGCGCGGTCCGAACGGAAATCACCCAGTGAGTCTTCATAACCCGGCGCCTTGACATACCAGGTTTCACCCTGTTGCTCCAACAGGCTCACGTCATAACGTTTAATTCGCACGGTACCGTTTTTATCAACATTCATAAGCATTGCCTGGGAGTGCTTTTCAAATTCGTCCGGCAGAGCCGATTTGCCCTTGCCGCGGTTATAAAAGCCGCAATCCGCAATCATATAGTGCATGGGGCCAACGTTGATGGTTGTAAAATCATCCTGATAAATGGTCCGGTCCGAATTTTGCGTATAATGCGTATGCCCTGACAGCATGATCGCCTGCGGATAGGCTTCGAGACACTCGCGCAATTCATCTGTCGACCATATTAATGTCGGGAAATCCGGCGACATACAGTTGCTGCCGGAAACCGTGCCCGGAATAGATGTATGGATGAGGACAAAAATCGGCTTATCCTGCCCGTCAGCAGCAGCCTTCACCAACTCATCCTGCAAGAATGTATGCGCTTCCTGTGTAAATACGAGATCGCCTACCTCATACTGCAACGCATTAATCTGAATAAAGTGAATCCCGTTTACTACGCTATGGCGGGAATTTTGCGGTCCCCGCTTTGTAATGTCCGCAGAAAATGCCGCAGCGTCAAAAGTTTCAAACAAATGCTCACCCTGTGTACCGCCCGCGGCGTACAAATCGTGATTGCCTGTACAGAAAATCAACGGGATTTCCGAATGAGTGAGGCCCGCTTTGTAAATACCATAAAATTTCCTGGCGTCCTCTAACGTGCCGGTGTTGGTCAGATCGCCCGGAATCACTACGCAGTCAAGCGCGCCGCCGGCCTGCTCCTCTATATACTTCAACCCCTTTTGCATATTCTCATCTGTATGGAAAACGGTGGTCGCCAGACGCTGAACATCCGTAGAAGCGCCCGTGTCATCCGTTGTTGTTCCAAGCGATGCCGCCAGATCCTGCATACTTTCAGCAGAAGACTTGGACATAATATGCGAATCCGCCATAACGCCGAAAGTCAGAATGATGTTTTTATCATCAAACGCCGGCGCTTTTTTGCCCTTTAACCGCAGCTTTTTGGCGCTGGCCGGTTTTTGGTAAACAACATTCCCCTGAGTTCCAGAGGGCGTACTGCCTTTTGTTTCGTTCATCACTGTTCCGCCGGTGGCAAGACTGTCCCGGGCAGTCGTCTTCACCGGCTTGTCAAAAGCCAGCGCCGTCGCCGCACTGGCAGCAATGGCCATCCCTAAAATTATTCCTGTTATGGTTTTGAACCGTTTCATCGCATAACCTCCTCTTCTTTATTTTATCACACTTTTCTCCTTAAACGGGCATAACTCCAAACACACGCACTCATCACACAGCGGTTTCCGCGCCTTGCAGGTCAGCCGTCCGTGCCAGATGAACCAGTGGTGTGCGTCGGCCCATTTGTTTTTGGGAATCAGCTTCTGCAGATCCAGTTCCGTCGCTTCCGGTGTTTTAGCATCTGACAGCCCTAACCGGTGGGATGTGCGGAACACGTGGGTATCTACGGCGATGGCCGGGATTTTATAAACCACGCTGGCAATTACGTCCGCTGTCTTCCGGCCTACGCCGGGCAGCTTCATTAATGTTGGAATATCTCTTGGCACTTCACCGCCAAACTCTTCTGTCAGCATGTGGCACATGCCCAGCAGGTTTTTGGCTTTGGCGTGATACAGGCCGCAGTCTTTAATTTCCGCTTCCAGCTGTTCCTGGGTCAGCGCTCCCATCTTTTCCGGCGTGTTCAGCCGGGGAAAGATACGGGCTGTGATCTTGTTGACCCTTTCGTCGGTACACTGGGCCGACATGATTACAGCGCACAGCAATTCAAAAGGCGAATTGTAATGCAGCGCCGTGCCGATGCCCTGGTAACGTTGTTCCAGCGCAGCGATGATTTCCTGTTTATCTTTTTTTCTCATACTATTTCACCCTGAAAAATAACAGACCGGATTGATGTCACCTGCACGCAGCGACCCGTTCCTGAAGGACTCGGGGAACTGTTGTATAAAAACAACTCTCTCAGGTTTGGCTGCAATACTATACAGCAGATGACGCAACGCAAGACACAGCGGTCGCGTTAGGGGCGCAATGCAAAGGCGACATCAATCCGGATATAAAATGTTTTATAAAAAGAAAGCGTATCAGTTCGTCAAACTACGCACCGGCGCGGGTATCCGTCCGCCCCGGGCAATAAAGGTGTCCGCTTTATACTTGCAGACCGCCATGATGGGCGCGTGGCCCAGCAGACCGCCGAACTCTACATTGTCGCCTACGCCTTTGCCGGGAACGGGGATGACACGTACCGCCGTGGTCTTGTTGTTGATCATGCCGATAGCGGATTCGTCAGCAATAATAGCAGCAATAGTTTCAGCCGTGGTATCGCCAGGGATGGCGATCATGTCCAGGCCTACCGAGCAGACGCAGGTCATGGCTTCCAGTTTTTCCAGGCTCAGGCTGCCCCGCTCTACCGCGGCAATCATGCCCGCGTCTTCACTGACGGGGATAAACGCGCCGGACAGGCCGCCTACATAGCTGGAGGCCATCAGGCCGCCCTTCTTCACCGCGTCATTCAGCATGGCCAGGGTGGCCGTGGTACCGGGGCCGCCGCAGCTTTCCAGACCGATCTCTTCCAAAATGTGCGCAACCGAATCGCCCACAGCCGGCGTGGGTGCCAGCGACAGGTCGATGATGCCGAACTGTGTGTTCAGCCGTTTCGCTGCTTCCTGGGCCACCAGCTGCCCTACCCGGGTAATTTTAAACGCAGTGCGTTTGATCACTTCCGCCACCGCGCCGATGTCCTGACCACGTACTGCTTCCAGGGCGTGCTTTACCACGCCGGGGCCGCTGACACCGACACTGACTACGGATTCCGGTTCTGTCACACCGTGGAAGGCGCCGGCCATGAACGGATTATCGTTTACCGCATTGCAGAACACCACCAGCTTTGCGCAGCCGATAGCATCGTTGGCCGCCGTCTTTTCCGCCGTAGCTTTGACGATACGTCCCATTTCCGCCACCGCATCCATGTTGATGCCGGCTTTCGTGGAACCTACATTGACAGAAGAGCAGACAACGTCCGTGGACGCCAGCGCTTCCGGAATGGATGCTATGAGGTTGCGGTCGCCTTTGGTATAGCCCTTGTCCACCAGGGCGCTGAAGCCGCCGATAAAGTTCACGCCCACTTCATGGGCCGCTTTGTCCAGGGCTTTGGCCAGGGGCACATAATCATTGGTATCACAGCTTTCGCCCACCATGGAGATTGGCGTTACGGAAATACGTTTATTGATGATCGGCACGCCCAGGTCGGATTCAATATCTTCCCCGGTCTGCACCAGCTTTTCCGCTTTTTTCGTAATTTTGTCATAGATTTTATCCGCGCAGACTTTCACATCCGGATGCCCGCAGTCCCGGAGGCTGATGCCCATGGTGATGGTACGCACATCCAGGTTCTGGTGGGTGATCATCCGCGTGGTTTCCAGCACATCGTTAAAGGTTAACACAGACATGACGATCCCCCCGCTTAAATCTGGTGCATGGCCGTGAAGATGTCTTCACTCTGCACGCGAATCTCCAGCCCGATTTCTTCCGACAGTTTGTCCAGATGCTCTTTCAGCGTCTTGATGCCCACCTTGGAATCCGTCATGTCGGCGATCAGCACCATGTTAAAGAAGCCGTCCATAATATTCTGGTTGATATTCAGGACGTTGACCTGATTATTGGCAAGTATATTGGTAACTTTGGCAATGATGCCAACCTTATCCTTTCCTACAACAGTGACTACAATACGCATCGTTCTGCCCCTCTCCTTTGCTCTCCGGCAAATAAAATATAATGCAGGAAACGTAAAGACTTCGTTTCCTGACGACCTGTCGCCGTAATGTTTATTTTACCACAATTTTACATATATGGAAACGCTGATTCAACGAGTTTGCATTCGCATCAGCAAAACCATCGGTATTATGTTTCGCGCAATTCACGGGAACAATGGTGTTACTACTGCGCGACCCTGTGATGTTGATAACTTCTGCTGACGCTCTTACAAATAGTGAAAAATCTCTGCCGGCGTCTCAATGATCATTTCCGCCTGCTGTTCTTCCAGGAACTTCCGCCCCTTAAAGCCCCAGGCCACGCTGATACAGGGAATGCCCGCATTGGCCGCCACTTCCAGATCCACTTCCGAATCCCCCACATAAATGGCGTCCGAACTGTCAGCCCGCAGGTTTTTCATTGCTTCCCAGATCAGATCCGGCGCGGGCTTTTTAGCTACCCCCTGACGCTCCCCGGATACCGAAGCAAAGATGCCCGGAAAATATTCAGGTATCAGTTCCTGCACCGCAAAATCCGGTTTGTTGGAAACTACGCCCAGCGTGTAACCAGCCTTAACCAAACTCTGCAGCATCTCCATGATACCGGGATACGGTCCCGTATGGTCTTTACAATGAACTTTATAGTAAACGTTAAAATCCTGTCGGACCTGCTCCAACGCCGCTTCCACCTGTCCGTCCGGCACAGCCCGTTCTACCAGTTTGCGGGCCCCATTACCAACAAAACGGCGAATCTCGTCTATCGTACGCTCCGGGAATCCGTTCACGCGCAATGCGTAATTCGTTCCTTCCGCCAGATCCGTCAGCGTATCCAGCAACGTGCCGTCCAAATCAAAAATGATGGCTTTGTACTTCATTCCTTTCCTCTTCCTCTGTATCCATGATTCGTGCCAACGCAAGCAACGTATTTCGTCTATCTTCCACGCCAGGCAATTTCCAAACTGTACCCGGTCTTACAAAATCTCCACAGCGTCTTCCAGCGCTTTTACCTTTCCCGATTTCAGCAGCGCCACCTCTTTGCCTTCCGGCAAATCGGTGAATACGCAGAGACAGGCATCGGAGGGAGCATTGGCTTTCACATACGCCGTGTCAAAGGTCATCAGCTTATCCCCCTTCTTCACTTCCTGCCCGTCTTTCACAAATACGGTAAAACCGTCGCCTTTCAGATTGACCGTATCAATGCCGATATGCAGCATGTACTCCCTGCCGTCTTTTGTAGTCAGACCCATGGCGTGTTTCGTTTCAAAAACAAAATTCACCGTGCTGTCCGCAGGTGCGAACACATCACCGTCAGCAGGCTGCACCATAAAGCCGTCCCCGTTCATCTTCTCTGCAAATGCTTCGTCCGGCGTTTCCGTAATCGAACAAAGCGTTCCGGTAAACGGACTGGCAAACGTATCTTTCTTTTTTCCAAACAATGAACCAAACATGTTACGACCTCGCTTTCATCGGAACAGATGCGCCAGCAGACTCAATACAATGCTGATGACGATACAGCTTACCCAGGGAAAATAAAAACTGCCATGCCTGCCTTCCACGTGGATATCTCCCGGCAGATTGCCGAAAGGCAGGAACTTTCCGCCAACATGAATGACCACGCCTGCAATGATCAGAACGATTCCCAACTGGATCAGCATCTTTCCCAAACCGCCGGACATTTCATTCTCTCTCCTTTTAGAAAACTTCATACAATTTTAAAATTTCTGTAGCTATTCTTGCAAAAATATTATAAAATATATGAAAGTAAAAACCAACTGTTTTTTCTTTTTATTTTTGCATCGCCGCATAATCGGACCGATGCGATTCTTCCAAAATGTCATTTCTATTTCGAGAGGAGATTTTGTATCATGCCTTATGTAAACATCAAGATTACAAAAGAAGGTAACGTCACTCCGGAACAAAAACGCCAGCTCATTGAAGGCGCTACCAAACTGCTGGCCGATGTGCTTCACAAAAACACAAAGACACTGGTGGTAACCATAGACGAAGTGGATATGGATAACTGGGGCATCGGCGGGGTGCCGGTAACCGAGCTCCGCAAGATTGCAAAAGAAAAAGCAGCGGCGGAAGCCAAAGCAGCCGCAGCCGCAGCGAAAGAAGAAGCCAAGGCCAAAAAGAAAGCGGAAAAGGAAATGGCCAAAGCCGCCAAAGCGGAAGAGAAAGCAAAAAAAGAAGCCGAAAAAGCTGCCGCTAAAGCTGCTGAAGCTGCCGCCAGGGAAGAAGCCAAGGCTAAAAAGGCGGAAGGAAAAACTGCAAAGAAAGAAAAGAAAGCCAAGAAAAAATAGCCCTGAAAACAGGAAGGGGCTGTAACAAAATAAGCCCATTATCGGCATCCGAAAGGATGCCGATTTTTCTATGCCAAAAAGAAAAAAGAGGCCCCGAAAGACCTCTCCTTTACAGTTATAAACGGATTCTTCGCAGAGGAAACGATGCGGTATACAAAGAATTGCTGTTTCTGGCATTGGGTTTTAACATCCGAAAGTTGCATAATCGTATACAGGAAGACCGCCTGATGCAACGTTTTATACGAAAAGTAGATACAGAACAAGCTTGCTGAATCCAGATTATGTGAAAAAACCACGGGGCTTATTAAAGTGCGCTTAAAAACAGACAGCGGGGTTACAGACTATCTTTGATGATAATCTGCAACCCCGCTTTAAGACGTAAAAGAAAAAGGGCTGCGCAAAATGTAGTATAAAAAGCTCATTTTGTTACAGCCCCGATTTTTTCATTGGTGCGCCTGAGACGAATCGAACGTCCGCACCCGGTTCCGGAGACCGGTGCTCTATCCACTGAGCTACAGGCGCATGTTAAATTGTACAAGTGATATTATAGCACAGTTTGCTGATTGAAGCAAATAAAATTTGAACCATTGGTTTTTGGATGCAGGAACCGGGCAAGTTTCGCTTTTACTTCTTATTATTATTTACATCTGACCCGTTTCGGAGTAAAATATTATGTCAGGAACATGTAACAGACGGGGCTGCGCGCTGCGTATCAGTTTACGCCGGACCGCACGGTCTGCCCACCCTTAATTTTATGACATTACATTGCCAAATGAAGCAAAGGAGATAAGAAAGCCATGTATAATCCCAAATCGTTACTGGCCGATGAATTTATCGACCACCAGGAGATTTTGGATACCCTTGCCTATGCAGACGCCAACAAAAATAACAGGGAGCTGGTCGAAAGCCTGCTGGAAAAAGCGCGGCCCCGCTGGACCAACGGGCAGCTGCACTGCACCGGCCTCACCCACCGGGAAGCTTCGTGCTGCTGGCCTGCGAAGACCCGGAACTGACGCAGAAAATGTTCACGCTGGCAGAAGAGATCAAAAAAGCCTTCTATGGCAACCGCTCTGACCAGCGCACACTGGACGAAGTTATCGCCTGGCTGATGGACATGGGCTTCATTCCCTCTTTCTGCACCGCCTGCTACCGGGCGGGCCGCACCGGCGACCGTTTCATGAGCCTGTGCAAGAGCGGGCAGATCCAGAACTGCTGCCATCCCAACGCACTGATGACACTGAAGGAATATCTGGTGGATTACGCTTCCGAAGCCACCCGCAAACAGGGCGACGCCATGATTGCCAGCGAAATCCCCACGATTCCCAACGAAAAAGCGCGGAACGCCCTGGCGCAATACCTGGAACGGATTGAAAAGGGAGAACGGGATTTCAGATTTTAAGAAAATCCGATCAAACAACGTAATGACTTAGCAGCTTTTATAAGAGACCGGTGTTGCCTTTGCAAAGTGCTGCGCCCCCAAAGGGCGCAATGAGAAAAGGCAAAGACAGCGCCGGCCTTTTCATACTGTTTTATGAGGGGAACAATTATGTGGCAATATATTCGCATGTATGCGCACTACGCGCTGCTGGCCGCGCTGTTCATGGGCGGCGAAGTGCTGATGGACCTGGTGCAGCCGGGCCTCATGAGCCGCATTGTGGACGACGGGGTTCTGGGGCTTCATAATAATGGCATCGGCAATCTGGAACTGGTGTGGAAGGTGGGCGCCCAGATGATCGGCATGGCGCTCATCGGCTGCTGCTTCGGTTCCCTGAGCAACGTGTTTGTTAACATGGCCAGCCAGAATATGGGGAACGAGCTGCGCAAAAACACCTTCCGTAAAATCATGACTTTTTCCTTTCCGCAGATTGACAGCTTCGGCGCCGGTTCCCTCATCACCCGCATCACCAATGACGTGACCCAGGTAGAGCGGCTGGTTTCACAGATCGTGCGGGGCATGGTTCGCACGGTTTTGATGACGGCAGGCAGCATGTATTTTATGTTCCGCCTCAGCCCGGACTTTGCTTTCATCGTGCTATGCGCCCTGCCCTTCATCATCGGAACCATGTATTTCTGCCTGCGGAGGATCAACCCGCTTTTTGCTGCGTTGCAGGAGAAACTGGACGGTGTGAACGATATCCTGCAGGAAGATATCTCGGCGATCCGCATTATCAAAGCCTGCGTCCGGGAAACCTATGAAAAGATGCGCTTCGGCAAGGCCAATGACGACCTGATCCGCACCCAGCTGAAGGTGCTGCTGACGCTTGCTTTTATGAGTCCTGTCGTCAATATGCTGATGAACCTGACCATCGCGGCCATCCTCTGGTTCGGCGCCCAAAGCGTCATGGCCGGCAAAGTCTCCCCCGGCAGCATCATGGCGGCTATCACCTACACGACCCAGCTGTTGATGGGGATCATGATGCTGCTGATGTTATTCCAGAACATTTCCCGCGGCTTTATTTCATGGAACCGCCTGTCTGCCGTTTTACATCTGGAGCCGGAAATTCGCGACGGGCTTTTTAAAGATGACGCAGCTTCCGCAACGGGCACTGCAGCGGAAAATACTGCGGTCAACAGCGTTGCGGAAGAAACCGGCGCAACAAACGGCAATGGGGCAGCCGCCGTTACGACCGCGGCCCCACATACACATAACCGGATTGCAAAAGGCAAAATAGAATTCCGGAACGTTTTCTTTGCGTACCCTGGCAGCGATAAGAATGTACTGGAACATATCAATTTAACCATTGAGCCCGGCGAGACCATTGCGATTATGGGAGCAACGGGCAGCGGAAAGACCACGCTGATCAACCTGATTCCCCGTTTTTATGATGTAACGGAAGGCTCCGTACAAATTGACGGCGTAGATGTGCGCGATTATAAACTCAGCAGTCTGCGGGATAAAGTCGCGGTCGCGCTGCAAAAGAGCGAGCTGTTCAGCGAATCTGTCACCGAAAACATTGCCTGGGGCAACCGTAACGCGACGCAGGATATGATACGCGAAGCAGCTGTCACCGCCCAGGCCGATGAATTCATCGTACCGCTGGAACACGGATACGATACCGTTGTGGCCGAACGGGGCATGAGCCTTTCCGGCGGGCAGAAGCAGCGTGTCGCCCTGTCACGCGCCGTGCTGAAAAAAGCGGCGATCATGATTTTTGACGATGCCACCAGCGCTTTGGATCTGAAAACAGAAGCGGACTTTTATAACGAACTGGCCAGAACCAGTCCGGCAAGCACAAAAATCATCGTGGCCCAGCGGGTGGCTTCCGTCCGGCGGGCCAGCCGCATCCTTATCCTGGACAATGGCTGCATCGTTGCGGAAGGAA
The DNA here is from genome assembly GCA_017443005.1 of Acidaminococcaceae bacterium. Taxonomy (GTDB): domain Bacteria; phylum Bacillota; class Negativicutes; order Acidaminococcales; family Acidaminococcaceae; genus Succiniclasticum. Next base: position 28,435 of record JAFSPK010000110.1, on the reverse strand, counting down.
CCCATCAGGAGCTGCTGCAAAGCTGTAAAATCTATCAGGATATTTACCGGTCGCAGATCGGCGATATCGCTTCTGCGGAAAATGCGACACCAATGCCCGGATCCGCATCAACAGATGCTGCGTTACCGACTGCAGCAGGAGGAAGGGCGGTGACGGCAGATGCGTAATGAAACGAAACGCAACCAGCCACCGGCGCTGGGGCCGAACCGCGGTAACCGCTTTGCGGAAACAGAATATGCCAAGGATATTTCCTGGACACTGAAACGCATCGGTTCGTATTTCGCAAAAGAAAAAAAGCTGATCTTCGGTATGCTGGCCGCCGTATTGGGCGGAACCCTGTGCGGCATTTACGCGCCCATACTCCAGAGCAACGCGGTGGATATCATCGCCGGACAGCGAAACGGGGATTTAAAGACCACGCTTGCGCTCATGCTGGCAGCCTATCTGTTTGTCAGCCTGCTGCGTCTGGCACAGGGCGTGTTCAGCGCCCGGCTGAGCCTGCGCATCGTCAGGCAGTTCCGGGAAGAACTGTTCGGCAAGGTTATCGACCTGCCCATCAAATATACGGATACCCATTCCCACGGCGACGTCATGAGTCGCATGACCAATGATGTGGAAAACATCTCTGCTACTGTCTCTCAGGCGCTCCCCTCTTTATTCAGCGGCGTCCTTACCATAATCGGCACGGCAGCCATCATGCTGTGGCTCTGCTGGCAGCTTGCGCTGCTCAGCTGCGCCTCCATCCTCCTCACCGTCATCGCTACCCGGCTTCTCTCCAATTATGTACGCAAGTATTCCAAGGAACGGCAGACGTTACTGGGCAGCATGAACGGAACGGTGGAAGAAATCGTCAACGGGTACCGTACCGTAGTCGCTTACAATGAACAGGAACATTCCTCCGAACGCTTCTGTACTGTATCCGATAAACTGACAAAAGCCGGCATCCGCACCGAAGTATGCAGCGGCATCATGGGTCCCCTCATGAACTGCATCGGCAACATCGGGTTCGTAGTCATCGCGGCTTTTGGCGGTTACTTCGCCATCCACGGCCTGATCTCTGTCGGCGTCATTTCCGCATTCATTGTGTACGCCAAACAGTTCAGCCGTCCCATCAACGAAATCGCCCAGATCTACGGACAGCTCCAATCGGCCATCGCCGGCGCGGAACGTGTGTTCCAGGTATTGGACGAGACCAGCGAAGATCTGTACGGCCTGGTCTGGGAAGACGACGAGAACGTGACAGTACGGTTTGAAGACGTACAGTTCGGTTACAATAAAGATAAACCTGTACTGAAAGATTTCAACCTTACCATTCCCGCAGGCAAAAAGGTGGCGCTGGTAGGTTCCACCGGCAGCGGCAAATCCACTGTAGTCAACCTGCTGATGCGTTACTACGATATTGACAAAGGCGCTATCTGGATCAACGACCAGAACGTGGAAGAAATTACAAGGGACAGCCTGCGTAAGCACGTAGCCATCGTGTTGCAGGACACCGTCCTCTTCTCCGATACCATCCGCCGCAACCTGCAATATGCAAATGAAACCGCCACCGAAGCGGAAATTAAAAAAGCAGCGGCGATGAGCCGCTGCCATGAAATGATCGAACTGTTACCGCAGGGATATGACACACTGCTCACCGGCGCCGGGGAAAATATCAGCCAGGGCCAGCGTCAGCTGTTAGCTATCGCCCGGGCTTTTGTCGCCAATCCCCGTATCCTGATCCTGGACGAAGCCACCTCCAACGTGGACACGCGTACAGAGAAGGCGATCCAGGACGCCATGCAGCAGGTGATGAAAGGACGAACCAGCATCGTCATCGCACATCGTCTCTCCACCATCCGCGACGCCGACCTTATCGTAGTGCTGGACCAGGGCCGCATCGTGGAACAGGGCAGCCACGAGGAACTGCTGGCCCGCAGACAGAAGTACTACGAACTGTACATGACCCAGTACGCAGGGTTTGCAACCTGATATGTGACTTGAACCGACAGATTACCCACAGGCAGGCCCGCTGCGTCAGATGCGTTCCAGCCGGTCCTGGTTCTGCCTTTGTGGCAGGAATAATGGCACGTATTCGATGATCAGGTTGGAGGTTTCCAGCCCGAACCACTGCAGCGGACTCCCTCTGAGAAGGCGGATCGTGTACTTCGCCCGGAGCAGCAGGTCGTCCGCCGCGCCAATATCCCCTTCCTTGGGCATCATTTTACGAATCATACAGAACTTGAAAGACCCTACATCCGAAGGCCCGTAAATAGAATGCCGTTTATCCTGTTTGGGCAATTCTCCCGTGGCCAGCAGGTCGTGTACCACCTGCCTGAGATAGATATTGACGCTGGGTTTTACCTTGAAACCCAGGTACAGGTTCACCCGGAAGATATAATCCGTGCCGTAGGTTTCTACTTCATAATTCTTCTGATAGGGATCATCGGTGGTATTGACGCTGACAAACCAGTAAGCGTCCGCCCGCTTCGCGGAATAAACCGTGGGGAAACGATGCCTTTGTAGCAGTAATACCCTATTTATTTCTCTAATACTTTCGAATTAATTTTAGCATATTTATATTTAAAAAGCCACTTAATATAAAAAAAGCAACCGCAGTCTTTCCTACGGTTGCTTTTTATGTTACAAACTGTTGATCCATACGCCTGCGCCCATGCCAGCGCATTTATTTCAGGCACTTGCGCAATGTCGCCACCAGATCCGGGATGTTGATAGGCTTGGCCACATGCCCGTCCATCCCTACATCCTTTACGTGCTGTATGTCTTCCGCAAAGACGTTGGCCGTCATAGCGATGATCGGGATCCGCGCCAGTTCAGGATCCGGCAGCGCGCGGATCGCTTTCGTAGCTTCATAGCCGTTCATTACAGGCATCTGGATATCCATCAGCACGCCGTCATAATAACCGGGGCTGGACGCCGCCACTTTTTCCTTCCCAACCTCTCCGTCTTCCGCCGTCTCTACCTTGAAGCCCAGTTCCATCAGGACCATCTGCGCAATTTCCCGGTTGATCGCATTATCTTCTACCAGCAGCAGTCGTTTATTACTGAAGTCCGCCTGAAGCGTGGGCGCTTTGTTGTCCTCAACCGCTTCCGTTTCCGGTTCGTCCTCCGCCAGCGGGAACCCGAGACGAATGATGAACTCCGTACCTTTTCCCTTCTCCGTAACGACATCAATCGTACCGCCCATCAGATCCACGAGACTCTTTGTGATAGCCATCCCCAGACCCGTGCCCTGGATGTTTGCCACCGTTTCCGTCCGTTCCCGTTCGTACGCCTCAAACACCCTGGCGGCAAATTCCGGGCTCATGCCAATACCGGTATCCTTCACGCTGAGAGTATAGAAACCGGTTTCCCCGTCGGCGCCGGTCTGATGCAGCGTCACCGCAATATTCCCGCCCTGGGGCGTAAACTTGAAGGCGTTGCTGATCATGTTCAGCAGGATCCGGTTCAGGCGGCTCACATCGCACATTACCGTCCGATTGGTAACATCCACTGCGGTTACCGTGTAATGCAGTCCCTTGGTCTCCATCTGGGTTAGGAACATGTCCCGCACTTCATCCATGGTCTTTACAATATTCGTCTTCTTCGGTTCCAGTTCAATCTTGCCGCTTTCGATACGGCTCATATCCAGCACGTCGTTGATCAGCGCCAGAAGGTGCTGGCTGGAAGTTTCAATCTTTGTCAGATACTCTGCCGCTTTCGGCGACAGGTCTTTCTCCTTGCGCGCCAGCATGGTGTATCCGATGATCGCGTTCATCGGCGTACGGATATCATGGCTCATGTTGGAAAGGAATGTACTCTTGGCGCGGGTGCTGCGCTCCGCCTCCATCTTTTTCCCTTCTGTCTTCTGTTCCCGGTCCAGGATAAGGCGGAAGACCATGAACAGGATCAGCATTACGACGACAGTCATAAAGAACATTAGCGCAATGTCCCTGTTCAGCTCGCTGCCCAGCCTGCCTGAAATTTCACTGTGAAAGAAATCCCGGGATTCCTGCCACTGTTCAAAATTCATCACTACGCCGTATGTACGCAGATTGGTCATATTAAATAAATTGATGGACTCCAGGGCGGCATCCGCCGCGTTTTTAAATTCCTGCCGGATCCAGATGGTGGAGGCGAATGTAATCAGGAACACCAGCCACAGCCATACCTGGGTAGCCTTACCCAGCCGGGCTTCCCTGTCATTACGCAGCAGAACCAGGAACATCAGGGATCCCAGCACAGACCAGATGACGAAAATAGCATAGGATTCCACCGACAGGGAGGATTCAGTTCCGGAATGAGGAAGGAAAAGATAGGCGCTGAACAGGATAGCAACCACTGTACCCGTCATACCGGTAATCCGGATTTTCAGGTTCCCTTCCCGACAGGCACAACGATAGGCGGTATAGGAAACATACCCGTACACAATGGTCGCCCCGATAGTGGTCACGTCCACGATCCACGCCACGGCAGTACGGCCAAGGAACGGAATGAATAAGGAAAACAGCAAAATAAACAGGATCGCGTTCCGGGGAACGCCCTTGTCATTCAGTCTACCAAACCAGCCGGGCAGCATCCTGTCTTCCGCCATAGCGTACAGCAGACGGCTGGCCGCTACATAGTTTCCCAGGATACCGGTAAAAATCGCCGCCAGTACCGTGATGCCGATAAGGAACAGCCCCTTCTCCCCCATAAGGGAAGAAGCAGCAAAGAAAGTAGGCAGTTTTTTAATACCGAACATATAATCCAGATCGTTCACATAGCTGTACCATGTGGTATGATTACGGTCCGGCAGCACGGAAGCCGCCAGGACGGTAGTCATAATATAAGCCAGGGCGGCACAGATGACAGCCACTGTCATAACAGAAAACGCTTTTTTAACAGAGAAGCGGAATTCCCCGGCGGAATGGGAAATGGATTCAAATCCCACAAATGCCCAGGGCGTCACCGCCACGATTCCCAGCGTCCCCACAAAGGGCGAATATTTTGGAGAAAAGGCCGGGGAAAAATGCTTCAGATTATTCCCGTACTTCGCTACGACAGATCCGAAACAGATACATATCCCCGCAAAAAGGATAACCGCCAGAACGATCTGCATACGGCCCGCCAGCTTGCCGCCGCCCATACAGACCAGGGCAAACACAACCAGCGCCGCCATCACCACTATGGCTTCCCCTAAATACACTTCATAATTCAGAATCGTGTAGTGAAAGCCAAACTGCAGAGCATTCTGAAACAGACGGCGGCCCAGCAAGGACAGGGCCGTGGCATTGGCCCATAGGACCGAAATGTAAGCCAGCATCAAAAACCAGGCGCTGAGAAAACCGTGGTCGTAGCCCAGCTCCTTTTTCGTATAGGCGAAAGCGCCGCCGGCATCCGGATAGCGCTGCATCATATGATAGTAGTTCGCGCCGATGATCCCCATTAGCGCTGCACCGATAAGCATAGCCAGCGCCGTTCCCATCGGTCCGGCCACCGGCAGGAACAGGCTGCCGGGCATTACAAACGCGCCCCAGCCTACCGCACAGCCAAAAGCCAGCGCCCACGCACCCAGCGGAGACAGATAGCGCTGCAGCCCGGGCTGGTTTCCCTGCAGGATTTCTTCATTATTATTGGGCATAATTACAGCCCCCTTCCCGCGCCTGCACATGAAACGGAATGCAGGTCATGCTGTAATCTGAATTTTTAATATTATATGTAATTATATCACATCTTACGGAATCCTTCGAGTACAATATAAGGCATCCCCGTTAAATAGCTTGACCTTTTCCTTAACGCCTGATTATAATATAGTTGATAAGGCGCTGATTCATTTGCGCTTCCTTAAGCAACCGCAATACAAAAAAGCAGGATACATTTCGCAATACATCTTGCGCGTTTCAGTAAGTTCACGATGATCGATCGTACGGAGGTAGGTAAAATGAAATATAAGGCAATCGCCGCGCTGACATTATGCGCCCTGGTACTCTTTACCGGCTGCGGCAGCACGCCAAAAAACGAGGGAAATGAAAAGAACGCAAAACCTGCGGCAACCGAACAGGTAAAACCGGCCGCGGAAAAAGGCGCGGAATCAAAAGCGCCTGCACAGAATGCGGGCAACGCAAAAGAGCAGAAAGCGCTGGGAGCCCTTACGCCGGATCAGGCGCTGGAGTATATGAAGACCACAAAAAACCTGGTCATTGTTGACGTGGCGCCGGACAAAGCTTACAAAAAAGGGCACTTTATCGACGCCATCCATATCCCCATTGAAAGCATCAGCAAAGAAGAAGAGGACAAACGCTACAGGGAACTCCCCGCCGGAAGACCGGTGCTGATCCACTGCCGCCGTTCCATCTTTGCGCCTGGCGCTTATAAACGCGTCAGGGAACTGCGCCCCGACATTCCGGAAATTTCGTACATAGACGGGTTACCGCTGTTCAAACCCTACAACGAATGGAAAACCACGCAGGGACAGTAAGGAGATCTGATTCATTCCTTTACACGATTGTCGGCGCTGTTACAATGGATTGCACAGTCTGTTGCGATACACCCTGCTCCGACACAGCCAGGCAGAACCAAATAGCCATCATAAATTACGGCTCCGCGCCGCTGGAACAATACCAGCAGCCCGGAGCCGTTTCGTTTTCAGCCTACTCTCTCGTCTTCGCGCCCATGCTCTTTAAATGCATCTTCCGTTTATACATCAGACCGTCGGCCCGCTCAAAGACATCATGTACGTTTTGATCCTGCCCGGGAACGTAATCCGACAGTCCCACCGATACGACGACTTTTCCCTCTTCCTTCACATTGGCTTCCACCTGCCGGTTAAAGGAAGCCATACACTCCTGCCGTTCTTCAAAGCCCTGGGCTTCCAGCACAACGACAAACTCATCGCCGCCGGTACGGAACACCGGACTGTGTTTGAAGTTCCGGCAGATCAGGTCGCTGGCTGCACAGATATATTCATCGCCGGCTTTATGGCCGTAGGTATCGTTGATATGTTTCAGTCCGTTTACATCGCAGACCAGAAGCGCAAATTTCTCCATGACGCCTTCCTGTATTTTCAGATCCATCAGGTTCAGCGTGTCCAAATAAGCCTGTTTGCTCTTCACCCCGGTCATGGCGTCCTGGTAAGCTAACGCTTTCGTGACGTTCAGTTCCAGTTCCGTTTCCTCCGCCCGCCTGCGCACAATCGTGTAATTGGAGAAAAACATGCCCAGGGAAAAGACAATCAGGAGCAGCACGAAGGAATTGTTGTGCATCCGGTCTGTGGCATTGGCGTCCCGGAGCTTTTTAATATATATCTCCTCGCCCATCTGATAGGCTTCCGCAGGCGCATGGCCCCGGTAAAAATCGCGGATCTCCTCCATCGTTTTATCGGCATAGTTCTGGTTCATGTGTCGCATCCAGCTCAGGGACACGAAGGTGATGATCCCCATCAGGGCGATCCAGGCAACCACGGAACGGCCAAACACTCTGGCGTAGTCGCGGTGCAGCACGTTCCGGAGGAACAGGAATCCGCAGACAGACCAGATGGTGATCAGGAAATAGGTTTCCGATTCCAGCGTGTCATAACTTAATATTTCTGGGAAAAGCTGCAAGAGCCCGAATACGATCATGACCGCCATACCGACCATACCGGTAACCCGTTCCGTACTCTTTCCCTGGGTTTTGGCCAGCGTGTAAGCTGCCGCAGATACAAGCCCGTATACAATAACGGCGGCAATGGACAGCACGTCCACGATCCAGCCCACCGCCGTGCGCCCCAGCAGGGGAATCCACACAGACAGGATCATGATCAGCAATACCGCGTTCTCCGGATTTCTCCGCTTATTCAGCTGCGCAAACTTATCCGGCAGGACTTCGTCTTTCGCGACATGGTAGAACAGGCGGCTCAACGCCACGGTATTACCGATAAGGCTGGTCATGACCAGCGAGAACAGGGAGGCGGCCATGATGTAAAGGCCGGCATCGCCCAGATAATACTGCGCCGCATAAAAGGGCGGAAGCATCTTGACCCCGACGCCGGATGTTCCCAGATGCTTCAGGTATTCCAGCCAATTACTGTATTCCGCCGGATACGCCGAAATGGAAAGCAGGATTACAAAAATATACAGCAGTGTAGTCGTCAGCACCGAAACGCTCAGAACGCTGAAGGAATGCTTCCGGTCAAACTTAAACTCCCGGCAGGAGTGGGATATATTTTCAAACCCGATGAAGGCCCAGGGTGTAATCAGGGAGATAGCCATCACCTGGGAAAAGATATCCTCCTCCGGGATAAAGGACGGCTGCAAGGTAAAGACGGCCGCATCCCGGTAGAGCAGCGCCGTTATCAGGCAGAACGTGATGCCCGCAGTGAACGTCAGCGCCAGCAGCACCATCAGCCGCACCGCATGCCGTTCCCGCTTCATACACAGGAGACCCGTCAGCAGGATGATCCCCATGGTCAGGAGTACTTCCCCCGCGTAAATCTTATAATCGAACACAGTATACAGGTACCCAAACTGCAGCACATCGCCAAAAAAGCTGCGTACAAAGATGGGAACCGACGTGGCATTGGCCCACAACATAGCCAGATAAGCCAGGCCCACGTACCAGAAACTCAGGAAGGCCCGGTCGTAACCGAACACTTTCTTAACATAGGTGTACACGCCGCCAGCCGCAGGGAATTCATTCATCAGATAATGATAATTACGGCTGATGAACAGCATGACAATCATTCCTGCCAACATGCCCAGCGCGCTTCCCACAGGCCCGGCCTTTTCCAGATACAAAGTCGTAGTAAACAGGAAGGAGCCCCATCCGATTGCCGTACCCACCGACAGAGACCATGCCCCTATCGGCGACAAATACGCCTCAAGCCCCTCTTCGCGTTCTTTAACTGAACCGTACTCTTCCATATAATAACCGTTCTTTCTGCAGGAACGCCGGCGAGCATTTTCCCGGACGCTTCCGCGTTTTCTGAAACTGCTTTCAGGTTAATATCTGTCACTAAAGCAATAGAATTACAACTTTAGGGTTATTGTATCACAACTTAAACAGGTTGTCATTAAAGAAGTAAGAAAAATACGGACAGCCTGCTGTGCCATCCGCATTCGCCTATACTTTTATTTTAATTCTTATTCCCGCGATACCGCGCCCATCTCTTTTAATTTCTTTTTCCGTTTATACATAAGCGCATCGGCCCGTTCAAAAACCGCCTTAAGCTTCCGGTCCTGTCCCGGACGGTAATCCGCCATCCCTGTGGAAATAATAACCTGTTTCGTACGGATATTCTCCTCCACCTGCCGGTCCAATGCTTCCAGGATCGCTGTCCGCTGTTCATAGTCATACCCCTTCAGTATCACCACGAATTCATCGCCGCCGATACGGAAGACCGGGCTGCGCTTAAAGCTGTTGCAGATCAGCACGCTGGCCGAGCGGATGTATTCGTCCCCCGCCTTGTGACCTTTTGTATCGTTGATGCGTTTTACCCCGTTCAGATCGCAGACGACTACCGCGAAATAGTCTGCCCTTCCCTCTTCGATAGCCGCATCCATCTCTTTTTCCCTTTCCGTAAAGGCGAGTTTGCTCTTGACCCCGGTCAGCGGATCCCGGCCGGCCAGTTCTTTCGTCGCGCCAAGTTCCTGTTCTGTCTCCCGGTTTCGCCTTGCCACAACGGAATAGTTGTTGATGATCATCCACAAAGAGAAAAGGAACAGCGCGATGACAAGGTAAGAACGTTTTGTATCATAATCTTTCAGCCCTTCCATCTGCTTTGCGATGAACTCTTCCTCCCCGTACTGATAGGCTGAAGACGGCGCCGTCCCGTTATGATAACTGTATATATTCGAAACTACCGTATTGGTGTAATCCTGATTCGCGTGATGCAGCCAGCTCTGGGCCATAAAGAAGATCAGCGCGCTGAACCCGATCCACACTACGATGGATTTTCCGAATTTACGCGCCGCGTCCCGAACCAACACATTGCGAAAGAAGATGATCCCCAGAATCGCCCAGAGCATGAACAGGAAATAGGATTCCGTAGCCATGGACCCGGTATTGAAAACGGCAGGAAACAGTTCCACGATACCGAATCCAACCATCAGCGCCATGCCGGCCATACCGGTAACGCGCTCCACCCGGTCCCCGTTTTTCCCGGCGCAGCGGTAAGCCGCAGCCGAAATAAACCCGTACACGATAACCGCTACCACCGTATTTACGTCTACAATCCAGCCGATGGCGATCCGGCCTAAAAACGGAATGATCAGCAGGGAGAGCATCACAATAAGGTGAAGCGCATTTTCCGGCGTGCATCTGGTATTCAGCACAGCAAACCGGTCAAATAACACTTCCTCTTTTGCCAGTTCGTAAATCAGCCGGCTGATGGCCACCAGATTGCCGATGAGGCTGGTGACGATCAGGGACAGCAGGGCCAGCGCCAGCAGGACGACGCCCACATCGCCCAGATAATAGTTACCTGCATAGAAAGGCGGCAGGGCGTCCAGGCCTTTCATGCTGCCAAGATTTGAAATATAGGCAGGCCAGGCCCGGAATTCTGAAGGCCAGACAGTAACAGACAGCAAAATCACACAAATGTACAGGATCGTCGTAACTACGATGGCCGTCGCCATCACACGGAAAGACCGGTTCCGCGGAAACGAGAATTCCCCGGAAGAATGGGATATATTCTCAAATCCGATAAAGGCCCAGGGAGAGATCAGCGCGATGCGAAGCACCTGAAGCGCCATGCTCTGGTCCGGCATCATAAGAGGTGAAAAATCGTGGATCCCGGCGTCCCGTTTCAGCATGGCAGCCAGAAAACAGAATACGATCGCCCCGATGAACAAGGCTACCAGCGCAACCATGACCTTCGCTGCCAGCCGCCTTTTTTTCATGCACAGGATACCGGCCAGCAGAATGGCAAAGGCGGAAAACAATCCTTCACCCAGATACACTTCCGTACCGAGCAGGGAATAAATATGACCAAAACGGAAGAAATCCCCAATAAAATACCGGGCAAACAACGGCAGCGACGTGGCGTTGGCCCAGAACATGGCCACATAGGCCAGCAGCAGCAGCCAGGCATTCAGGAATGCGTTATCGTAACCAAAGGTATTGGCCATATAGGTGTACGCGCCTCCCGGTCCCGGGTAACGGTTCATCATATAATGATAGTTACGGGCAATGAGCAGCATGATGACCATGCCCACAAGCATTCCCAAAACGCTGCCCAAGGGTCCCGCTTGCGCCAGATACAGATTCCCTGTTACCACAAACGAGCCCCATCCGATGGCTGTGCCGGTTGAGAGTGCAAAGGCCGCCGCCGGAGAAAGGTACGGTACTAACTTTTTATCATCCATCTTTCAGATATACCTCATAACGTCGTATCAATCCAACCCGGGTAGTAAGACCGGAAAGTTCTTTGCCTTACAGTTTTTATTGTTTCACTGTTTTTTCTGATTTCAGTACAATGTTGTAACAATACAATGATATGATTAGTATATCATAAACGTAAAATACTGTCACTATATTTATCAGGACCCGGGGAATTGCGGTTTTCCCAGTTTGTCCCTGTAAATCGTCCTGCACGCAGGACAGGCCCAGAAAAATCCATATTTACCTTTCTTCTTTTCCAGGATGGCCTTGTCATGCGGACAGTATTCGATAACAGGGTTGCCTGCTTTATCCACGGCATAGTATGAAGAACGGACAGCTGAAGGCGGCCTACAACGTGCAGCTGGCGGTAGAAAGCGAGTATATTGTAGGGGTAGGGATATTTCCCAACCCAACCGATACACGGCCCCTCATCCCATTCCTGCAACACATGGACTCCTGCTTCGGCCTGAAACCGAAGCATGTGGTAGCCGATGCCGGGTATGACAGCGAGGAAAACCTGGAGTGGCTGCAAAAACACGGTTATGAATCGGTGATAAAACCGGCGCAATATGAAAACAGTAAAAAGAAACAATATAAAAAACGAATCGACCTGCCAAGCAATATGGAATACGATCCGGAAAAGGATGAGTACACCTGTGCCAAAGGGCGGAAGCTGGTGTTTGAAAAGATCCAGAAGATTAAAGTGCGCTTAAAAACAGAAAGCGGAGTTACAGACTATCTTTGATGATAATCTGCAACCCCGCTTTAAGACGTAAAAGAAAAAGGGCTGAGCAAAATGTAGTATAAAAAGCTTATTTTGTTACAGCCCCTTTTTATATCCCCATACCCCTTAATACGCTTTTGGTCATCCTAATGACTGAAGTTTTTTCTCAACCTCAGTCGCGGCGCGGTGCTTTCCGCCGTATCTGTACAGACTGAAGTTCGCCTGACAATCCAGTCTCCCACCTTCAAAATTGGAACGCGGTTGTGCTATAATAGTTAAAACAGAAATGAATTGAAACAAATTCTTAATAATCGCGGAGGCGTTATGAAAAAAATCGCATTTTACGGCAAGGGCGGCATCGGCAAGTCCACCACCGCAGCCAACGTTGCGGCAGCGCTCAGCCTTCAGGGCAGACAGGTCTGCCAGATCGGCTGCGACCCCAAGAACGATTCCACCCGCCTGCTGCTGGGTCACATCTGCAGGGAAACGGTGCTGGATAAAGTCCGTACCTCAGACATGGACAGCATAAAAGCAGAGGATATCGTTCACACCGGTTACAACGGCATCACCTGTGTGGAAGCGGGCGGCCCGGAGCCCGGTGTGGGCTGCGCGGGTCGGGGCATCATCGTAGCCCTGCAGCTGCTGGATAAACTGAAAGCCGTCCCGCCTGTGGACGTCACCCTCTACGATGTGCTGGGAGACGTAGTCTGCGGCGGTTTCGCCATGCCCATCCGGGAAGGCTACGCAGAAGAAATTTACATCATTTCTTCCGGCGAACTCATGAGTCTGTATGCCGCCAATAACATTGCCAAAGGCATCCGACGGTTTGCCTCCCGCGGATCGGTACGGCTGGCGGGTATCATCGGCAACAGCCGCAACACGCCGGGGGAAAAAGAACTGCTGAAAGCATTTGCGGAAAAACTGAACACGCATCTTGTTGCATTCGTGCCCCGGGACAGAATTGTAAACGTTGCAGAGAACCGGCGGCAGACGGTGCTGCAGTTTGCACCGGACTGCGGGCAGGCTGACGTTTATAAAAAGTTGGCGGAAACGATCTGGAACAATACGGAGCTGACCATTCCCACGCCTCTGGCATTTGAAGAGCTGGAAGAACTGGCAGCACAGTTTGGAACGGAAACTTAAATGAAATTACAAAACGCAGCATCGTTTTATCGAAACGTGTGAAAGCGCAAAAATGAAAAACCGTCAAATGAAAGATAAAACAAAAATGGCGAACGAAAACAAGAAAGAACAGAAAAACAAATTAGCCACCAAATGGCTTTTTACAAAAAATAAATCCTGCAGCTGCACCATGCCCGGCGTATGGCGGGCGGTGAGCTTCTGCGAGGGCTGCGCAGTCATCTTCCACAGTCCCCTGGGCTGCGCCCACGTGGCGACGCTGATGGATCTGGGCGCCCAGTACCGCATCATCGGAGATCACCAGAATGAAACTATGGATGCGGTTCCTCTGATTTCCTCCAACCTGCAGGAAAAGGACAGCATCTTCGGCGGCATAGAAAAACTGCGGGGCTGTATCGCCCACGTCATGAAAACCTGGCAGCCCAAATGCCTGCTCATTGCCACGTCCTGTGTAGCGGGCGTCATCGGGGACGATGTGGAACAGGAAGCGGAAGACGCGGAAGCAGAATACGGTATCCCGGTTCTCTGCATCCCCTACGGCGGCTTTCTGGGCGGCGAATACTCTGACGGCTATTTTCAAACGGTGCGTCTCATTATGGAACGTTTCATCCAACCGCAGCCGAAAGTACCCGGCCGCGTCCTCCTGTTCGGCGACCAGATGGGACCCTGCGGCCAGTACGCCCGGGAAGTAAAACGGCTGCTTTCGTGTTTTGATTTGGACGTAAAATGGCAGTTCCCCGGCTATGTTCCCTTTGCAGAGTGGAGCGAACTGTCCACCGCGTCCCTGCTCATTCCGCTGAATTATGCGGGACAGACTCAGGGCGGTCTGGAAAAGACAGCCGCCGCATGGACGGAACAGTTTGGCACACCTTCCATCCGGGACGTGTACCCCGTAGGCTGGCAGAACACCTGCGCATGGCTGCGTAAGATTGCAGAATTTGTGAAAGACGAAGCAAAAGGTGAAGCCGTGATTTGTCAGGAAGAAGAACGGCTGAAAGATTACGTAAAGTCCATTTTGCCCGTGACGCAAAATAAAAAAGCGGTGCTGGGCATCGGCCGCGGCCCCCGCTGGTACAACCCAGCGGAAACATTAAATACTATGCGCCGTATGCAGATGGAAATTTCCGCTGTGATCCTGTACGATAAACTGACAGACGAAGAAAAGGTTACAGTCATTGACGCTGTAGAAGACTGGAAAAAAACAGCACAGTTGCCGGACGTTCCGCTTATCGCCGACGGCAACTATACAGACTGCCTGAAACAGGCGGACGTACTGCTGACCACAGACGAACTGCCCGGCAATCCGATGAAGCAGTTCTTCATCCCCATGGTTCCCCTGGCCGGAACCGACGGCGAGTTCATTGTGATGCGCACCATTTACCGGTTACTGTGCCGTTACGGAAACAAAGGAGGAATTGCGTATGCATAAACAGAAACTGCAGCTTTTCCGCCTTTATGCCAGTGTCTTCCCGCTACGCAAAGGAGGAACCGCATATGCATGACAACGACTTCAAAACCTCCTGCCACCACATGTCCACCTGCGCCCTCACCGGCGCTTCCGCGTTTTTCGACGCCATCCCCGGCAGCTTCATGCTCATCAACGGACCTCTCTGGTGTTATTTCTACGCCATGAAATACGTGGAAGATTACGACGCCTCCGCCCTGCGGCGTTTCCATTGCACCCAGCCGGAAGGCAACGCGCTGGTCTACGGAACGGAAAAAGACCTGCTGGCCGGGCTGGATTTTGTAAAAGCAAACTTTACGCCGGAACGGGTCTTCCTCCTCAATAACTGCAGCGTCAGTCTGGTTGGCGACGACATTGCCGGCATTGCGGCCAAAGCAGAACTCCCCTTCCCCGTTTACGCCGCGGATTGCGGCGGCATCGCCGGTGATTTTGCGGAAGGATATGAGATTGCACTGCTGCGGGCGATCGAGGAAGTGAAAAAGAACGCAAAAGCCAAAAGTGATTTAGCTTCACCTTCCGTGAACGTATTAGGCCTTTCCCCCACGTACTTTCGGGGCGAAGAAGACATAAAAGAAATCCGCCGCATTCTGGAAACGGCAGGGTATCGTATCAATGCCATTCCAGGCGGCGGTTCAGCCTGGAGCGAAATCATGCGGCTGCCCCAGGCGGATTTGAATTTGGTTTTGCGGGACGAGCTGGCCCTGAAAGCGGCCAAAGAGCTGCAAGCAGAGTTCGGTATTCCGTACCTTTCCGTTGGCATGCCCTACGGAATTGCCGGAACATTACGCTGGCTGGAAAACCTTAACGCTGTACTTCCTGCCAAAAATTTAGAAGCGGTCCGACTGGAAGCGGAAACCGTCAACGCACGGCTGCAGTTCCGCAGCAGCAATATGCAGTCCCTGTGGGGACCTCTGTGGTTCGACAACATTCTCATCGCCGCGCCGCCTTCGGAAGCGACAGGCATCGCCGAAGCAGTCCGGGGCGAATGGGCTGACACAGGCAACCTGGTGATCCATTTTACCCAGGACACAGCGTTACGCCCTCAAGCTGCCACTAAAATCTGCATTGCAGGTAAAGACGACGCGGCCATGAAAGAAACCTTTGAAAACTGGAGCGGTGGTCTGGTTATGGGTTCTTCTCTGGAAGCAAGCCGTCTCGTACGGTTAAAGAAGCCCTTCGTAAATTGCAACATCGTGCTGCCCGCCTATCACGAAATCATCGCCACCGACTCGCCCCTCTGCGGCATCCGCGGCGCCGCCTATTTGTTTGAACGAATCTGGAACGCAAAGCTGAGCGGCTACATGGATGAAGTTAAATCGGTACGTTAAGTGTTTTAGGAAATACGGACAACGTTTCATGTAATTATCGGGTTTTAATCCTCCCTGCACCGTACGGGTCTTCATACCCTTCCTTGATTTTAGCATTCAGATGGTTCTGTACATATTCCACGATGGCGTCCACGTCGGTCATCACGGCGTCAAGGGTTATGTTGCAACCCTTAAACATGGCCATGCCGCTTCCGCCGTCTTTTAAAATATAGCTAGTGCCACCCACCTTATAGATTTTCTTCAAATCAACAGGCTGCCCGTTGATCATCACATCTTTGACCCGACGCGGACCTTTTACTTCGACAAAACCGCCCTTCACATCTTTCACTACGCCGGAAGGCACGGAAGAATCAATGGTGTACGTCAGTCCGGAAACATGCAGGAACCCGCCGCTTTCTTCCGGATAATTCACGACGCCTACTTCCAGTGCGTCTATAATCTGCTGGCCGGTCGCTTCCACTACCGTACACATGTTGATAAAAGGAAAAGCTTCCAGCAGATCATTATAGGAAAAGACTCCGGGTTTAATGGTCTTTCGGATTGAGCCGCCGTTGACGATGGACAGGTCGGTATTCAGCACAAAGCGATACGCATCCGCAACCAGGTCTCCCAAATTGGTTTCCCCGTTGCGCACCCGGCGTTTACCGGTAGCCGGGTCATCACTGGTAAGCGTTACCATGGCTTCTCCCACCGGCTGGTTCAGAATCGCATCAAACCGTTTATTTTCCCTGGCAACCAGCGCCGTAACTTTGGGATCTGCAGCCAGCAGCGTTTTGATCAGAGTGGAAGAAAACCTGCCGTCTTCCTGAATCACAAGTTGCCCCAACGCCTGCAGTTTAGTTCCTGTCTGGGTTATCAGCACCTCTTTGCCAATGGAATTGGTAACCTTATGAGGCGGTTCATATTGTTCATGGGAATGACCGTCGATTACTGCATCAATATTATATGTATGGGCCGCTATGGCTCCGCTGGACCATTTCGGCAGGGCTCCGTTCGTTCCCAGATGACCGACGAGAATTACATAATCAGCCCCTTCTTTACGCACCCTGTCCACGGTGTCCTGCAACGCCTTGTACAGTTTCAGACCGCTTTCATCTTCCAAAAAGCCGTAGATAAACTTCCCGTTTTTATCCTGAAAATATTTCGGCGTGGAACTGGTCAGCGTCTGGGGTGTCGTAGCCCCGATAAAAGCAACTTTTTTGTTTCCCAGCGCCAATATTTTGTAAGGCGGCAACACCAGTTTCCGGGTCTTGATATCAATCAAATTGGCGGAATAGTAACCGCATTTCATTTTGGAAGCAAGCTTCAAAAACTGTTCCATGCCATAATCAAATTCATGGTTGCCCGGAATTACAAAATCATAGCCTGCGGCGTTCATGATTTTAACAATGGATTCACCGTTTGAAAGTTTGCCCAGAGGAGTTCCCTGAACGGCGTCGCCCGCATCCACCAGCACAACGGGAACTCCCTTCTTCTGAAGATCCTTTTTATATTGTGACACCTTGTCGATACACAGGTTATCATTAACACCGCAATGGATATCATTGGTGTGCAGTATGATGATTTCTTTTCCCTCTGCAAACACAGTAAGAGGCAGCAGAAATAAAAACAAAAAGGCAAGAATATAACCAACGCGTTTTTTCAGGTCAAACATGGAATCATCCTTTCCCGTGTTCGTACTACTTAATAAGAGCGGGCACTCTGATATCATAACTTTCATTTCTTCTATGTATCGAAAAAACGTAACAACGAGCAAACAAAAACAGCTGCTCCGTCACATGTTACGAGAACAGCTGTCTCTTCACACTTTAGGGAAACAGCAGCTCCGCTACATGCACCGCCTGTTTTCGTTCCGGCAGCCCCTGCACCAACCCGCTAAGGCAGGAGTTGCAGTAACAGGCCACCCGTTCCGTTGTAAAACGATGACAATAATCCTTAAGGTATGCGTCAATCTCTTCCGGAGATTTCGACTGCATATCCTTTTTTATTTCTTCAAAACGCAGCGGCGCCAGCGTAAAATTGTCAGGACGCATGGGCCCGAGCAAAAAGCTGCCGTCAAAGTTTATCTCTTCTTCCGTACCCGGAAGTTCCACGACTTCCACATTCATTTTGCGGAGCACACTGCGCACCGCCGTCTTTTCCGTTTCTTTCGCTTTGGCCCGGTAACAGTCCTGCAGTGTGATACGCTCCCCTTTATAATCCGGGAACGGAAAATCCGGTAGGCCGTCGATGAACTCATACAGGCTGATTACCTTTGCGGCAGGCCGGTTTTCCCCGATAATTATGCTGCAGGTCTCGCAAATAGTGATTGCAATATCATTCCAGCCCGACAATGCTTTATGCCCCGGACGGCAGCAACCCACCACGCGCGCGCCAGCCGAAGCCATAAAGTTTTTCACTTTTTCAGAAGTTTCCGGCCTCAGCTGGGTAAACTTACAACTTGGAAAATAATATTTCATGGTCATTCTTCCGTAATCCTTCTCTCGTGTCTCACATGCTCTTTAAAACGTTGCAGTTCATTGAGTATTTCATCATAGAATGTATATTGGTCCCGACCGTGCTCTTTGCTCCAGTACAATGCCTCGTCGCTTTGCTGCAGCAGCATATCCAGGTCGGCCTCTTCGTTTTCTGATTTCGCAATGCCGATACTCATAGCCAGCGTCCGCATACGTTCGTCACTCTTGAAAAACTCTTTCATCGCATTCATGACAAATTCCATACGCGTCTGAATCTCCTTGCGGTCATTTACGCCAAACAGCGCTACCACGAATTCATCGCCGCCCATACGGGTGATAAACCCTTTTGGGAAGGATTTACGCAACAGGTTTGCTACCGCCACCAGAGCTTCGTCCCCCACTTTATGGCCGTATGTATCGTTGATATACTTAAAATGGTCAAGGTCGATATAGCAAAGAGTCAGGGACTCTCCCTTACGACGGTTCCGCAGCCGCTGGTAAAAATGGTGACGGTTATGCAGTCCGGTCAGCGCATCGGAATTGGCCAGCTCAAACATCTGCTTCTGGGCTTCTTTTTCCTTGGTAATGTCCCGGGCGATGCCCACCGTACCGATGATTTCGTGATTCTCGTCATATACCGGTGTTTTTAATATGCTCAGCTCGCAAAGGCCTCGCTTGGAATGGAACACCGTTTCCTCGGAATGACAGGTTTTCCCGGCTTTGGCCACTTCCATTTCGGACGCGCGGCACACGGCTTCCCCATACTCCGCCTCTTCCCCGGACAAACCCCAGATATATCCGTGATACTGGTTGGTCACATCTTCCTTGGTCTTGCCCACCGCTTCACAGAAAGCCTGGTTCACCCGCAGATGACACCCCGGCATATCCTTGAACCACATCAGATCGGGCAGCATTTCAGTGATAATATCCAGATACTGATTGTTCATCCAGGCGTCCTTTTCATCTTTGATTCGCTTTTGCAGGCGCACCGCCTCCAGCCGGGCAAATGTATCGGAAAGGGGCCAGGGCCAGAAGTCATAAATCTGGTTCAGTACCGAAGCCTCTAATCTATCGGCATGGGACGTACAAAGTATGAGCCGCGCTTTGCCGCCAAACCGTTCCTTAAACAGCCGGATGGACCAGTCCGTTTCATCGTTCAGGATAACGAAAGTGTTCAGCGGCCATTCCGTTCCGGCTGGAACATCTGCTAACGAAGCGAAGCCATTAACGTCATGGGTAAACCGCTCCAGCGGCAGGAGGTGGGAAAAAATAGAAACCACCTGGTCGGGCATGCCCACCAGGACGAATGCAAGATTGTAATGGTACATGACGCAAGTTCCTCCTTAACAAAACTATCTGATAATATGAACTAGTAGTTATTAATATTATAGTACAAAACAGACTATAAATAAAGAGCAGAGATTCTATTTTATATTTCTTCACAGCAGCGTAGCAAATACAGAGGCCGCGACGACAGTCAAAATGCCCGCAATGGCTATAGACAGCGAACTCATGGCGCCTTCCACCTCGCCCATCTCCAGCGCTTTCACCGTACCCATAGCATGACTGGAGCAGCCGATGGCGACGCCTTTGGCGATGGGCTCCCGAATGCCGAAAATATTACAGACTGATTCCGCAAAAATATTGCCCAGGATACCGGAAATAACGATGGAAGCCACCGTAATAGCCACATAGCCACCCAGTTCTTCTGCTACGCCAATGC
This sequence comes from Acidaminococcaceae bacterium, assembly GCA_017443005.1. Lineage (GTDB taxonomy): Bacteria > Bacillota > Negativicutes > Acidaminococcales > Acidaminococcaceae > Succiniclasticum. The sequence goes on along the minus strand of JAFSPK010000110.1, from coordinate 8,280 downwards.
CAATAGGAGTTGTAATGGATTTTGGCAGCATGGTCACATAGGCGGCGCGGCTCAGCCCAAAGAAGCGGGAAAAGGCCAGCACCGAAACCATGGTAACAATAACGCTGGACGTGATTCCGAACATGACAGCCTTAACATTTCGTTTCAGCGTATCCAGCTGTCGGTACAGGGGTACCGCCAGGCAGATGGTGGCCGGCGTCATAAGATAGCTGATGTATTTCGCGCTGTTGTTGTACGTTTTGTAGTCGATTCCAAACATGTGAAGGAACAAAATCGTAAAGACGATGGCTATCAGCAGCGGATTCACCAGCGTATGCTTCGCCTTCTGTTTCAGAAACATGCCGACGCCATAAAAGAACAGCGTGATGAATATGCCAAAAAATGTGGAAGTTTGCCAAAATGCATTCATGGATACGATTTCCTTTTCTATTTAACCGATTTGCGCGAATGACGAAGGAACCATTGGGTTATCAGCCCCGTGGCGATCATGACGATCAACGTGACCGCGATGATAATCGTAACATATGCAGTCAGGGAAGCGCGCAATTCGTCCCAGGTATCGATCAGTCCTACCGCGGCAGGTACAAACAACAATGGCATAATGAAAATCAGAAAATCCGATACTTCTTTCACATCATCCACTTGCAGGATTCTCCGTTCCAGCAGAAGAAACAGCAGCAGAATACCGTAAATGCTGGCCGGAATCGGAAACGGGATCAGCGCGTGCAGCACTTCGCCGATGAACGACAACGCAATAATAATAGTAAATTGTTTAAACAGTTTCAAGGTGAACAGCTCCGTTCCTATTACACTTTTCAAGTTGTACCATTTTATCACAATATCGGCAAGATTTCCATGTTTGTCAGCATCTGTCAGGCAGATTTTGCCGATAAAACAAGGTTGGTCGTAAAAACGACCAACCTTGGTGTGCAAACACGCATGGTTACTGGGATTTTGCCCCTCTACTTCTTAATATTATAGTACACGTCGTAACCTGCAACGGTATAGTGAAAACCAAACTGCAGGGCACCCTGCAGCAATCGACGGCCCAGCAACGCCAGTGCCGTGGCATTGGCCCAGATGATGGAAACATAGGTCAACAGCAGGAACCAGGCGCTGAGAAATCCGTGGTCATAGCCCAGTTCTTTTTTTGTATAGGTAAAAGCGCCCCCGGCGTCCGGGTAACGCTGCATCATATAATAGTAATTCACGCCAATCAGGATCATAATCGCAGCACCAATGAGCATAGCCAGTACTGTGCCCAGCGGTCCCGCCTCGGGCAGGAACAAATTGCCTGGCATGACGAAAGTGCCCCACCCCACCGCACAGCCGAAGGCCAACGCCCAGGCGCCCAGCAGGGACAAATACCGATTCAGTCCGACCTAGTTCTTTGGTTGATTTGTTTCCCTTGCTGTCATTTTGCAGACTCCTCTTTTCACCCGCGCTGCATTGCGGAATACAGGCACGGCATTTAAAAATGTAGCGGTTTTTTTAATTGTATTTAATCAGCGTCTCCTTAAACGCGTTACGCGTATTGTCCGTATTATTGTATCAGGCTCTCTAACGTGGAGAATAACGCGTCAGCTTCCACCGGTTTGCTGAGGTGGGCGTTGAGCCCCGCCTGCAGGCTTCGCTGAACATCTTCGTCAAAAGCATTAGCCGTCAGGGCGATAATGGGGATCGTTTTCGCGTCCTCCCGGTCCATGCCGCGAATGACGTGGGTCGCCTCCAGTCCGTCCATTTCCGGCATCCGCATATCCATCAGGATCGCATCATAATATCCCGGTTCGTGACCTGCAAACTTATCCACGGCAATCTTTCCGTTTTCCGCCACGTCCGCTTCAATCTCCCGCATCTGAAGAACCATGACCATGATTTCCGCATTGACGGCCACGTCTTCCGCCAGCAGGACACGGCGACCGCGGAGGTCCGGCTTTTGATTCTGCATGACCGCGCGTTTCTTCTGGAGCGCGTTCCGGAATTCATCCAGCACCGTAGCCGCAAACAGCGGCTTGGGCACAAACGTGTCCACACCGGCGTGAGCCGCTTCATCGGCAATATCGTACCAGTTGTAGGAAGTCAGGATAATGATGGTAGCATCCTCGCCAATGATGGAACGAATTTGCCGGGTCGTTTCCACCCCGTCCATTTCCGGCATCTTCCAATCTACCAGAATCAGGTTATAGGGTTCCCGGCGGGCGCGGCGCACCCGCACCATCTCCACCCCTTCCCTGCCGGACAGCGCTGTTTCGCAGTTAATACCAACCTGCCCCATTACTACTTTTGCGTGTTCGCAGGCAATGGGATCGTCGTCGATAACAAGCACGCGCATATCCTGTGGCTGCAGGTGTTCCGTTTCTTTCTCCTCTGCTTTACGGCTCGAATCAGCCAGTGTAACGGTTACGGTGAACGTGGTACCCCTGTCCTTTTCACTTTCCACTTCAATATTACCGTTCATCAGCTTCACCAGGCTTTTGGTAATAGACATGCCCAATCCTGTACTGCCGTACTTGTTTGTAGACGAGGAATCCTCCTGGCTGAACGCGTCAAAAATTTTCGGCAGGTATTCTTTGCTCATGCCGATGCCTGTATCGCTGATGATAAAACGCAATGTGGAGTTTCCTTCAAACCGCGCCACATTCTGTACAATGAAGCGCACCTTTCCGCCCGCAGGCGTGAACTTCACCGCATTACCCAGAATATTGATCAGCACCTGCCGCAATTTCATATCGTCGCCGATGTAATAATCATTGACATTTCCTATGATGCGGCATTCGTAATTCAGCCCCTTGTCCCGGCACTGGCCGCTGATCATGGTGTTGACCTGTTCCAGGGTCTGGGTGAAGTAAAACTCCTCCTGCCGGATCATCATGCGCCCCGACTCGATGCGGGACATATCCAGGATATCGTTGATAATACTCAGCAGATGATGGGCGGACGCGCTGATCTTTTCCAGCGACTCCCTGGTCTTCGGGGAAAGATCCGGATTGTTCAGGGCAATATTGTCCAGGCCGATGATGGCGTTCATGGGCGTACGGATCTCGTGGCTCATGCTGGAAAGGAACGCCGTTTTAGCCCGGTTCGCCTGTTCCGCTGTAGCCAGCGCGTCATTCAGCGTCTGGGCGGTTTCCATATTCTTCCGGGTTTCCGCATCCACATCGGTAAAGCAGAGGCCCACCGCATGTACGATGTGGTCGTCCCTGTCTTCCGGATGGCGTACGCCGGCAATCTTGGTCATCTCATAGGTTTCCTTCCCGTTCCGGCTCACCATATACCGGAACGCAATGACCCTCTCCTCTTTCAGTGCTTCCCGGATCGCGTCCGGACAGGTAAAGCGCAGGAACTCCTCCCGGTAGGACTCTGTCACATATTTATTGGCATACTCGGTCACGGTGGCAAGGTACGGGAAGCGTTCCCCCACCTTAAGGCCGTCTTTGATATCGGCATGGTCCTGGTAACAGACCCCTTCGTCCTTGTCCAGTTCGATATAATAAACGCTCCAGTAGTCGGAGGACAGCGCCGTAATCAGTTTATCCTGCCGTTCCCGAAGCAATTGCTGGGTCTGGAGCTGCTGCTGCAGCGCCTGCCAGTCCTGCACGTCTTCATCTACGTCCCTGAAACCCAACACGACCCCGATTCTGCCGTCAGGCATATTCGCCCGGGCCACTTCAATCCGGAAATACCGGCGCGTACCGTTGTCCATCAAACGCTGATAGCTGATGCTGAAATGGGGCCGTTCCTTCAGGCGGCTGAGGATCCGGTCCCGGGACAGTTCCGTCCGCAGGCGTTCCCGATCCTCCGGGACGACGGTATTGCGGATATAATACTCCCTGATTTCGGCATAATCCGCCAGGTCCTTTCCGTTTAATTCCGGCTTGTCAGGGACAAGGATTCCTTCCTCATTACGGATATAGCGTTCATAATCATCCGATTCCGGATCCGTGAGCAGCCAAAGGGCACGGTAGGATTCACTGAGGGCGTCGATGAGCGCCTGCTGGATGATCTTATCGGATTCCATCCGTTCGTGCTTTTCCGTAATATCGGAAATGAAAACGTAGTAAATTCCGCCGTAGGCTTCCGTATCCGTATAATGACCGTAGTCATCCACCCAGCGCACGGCGCCGTCCCTGCGGATGATGCGGTATTCCACATAATCCATAAATTCTTCGTTTTCCTGGACCTGACGCTGGATGGTTTCGGATACAGTATCATAATCATCCGGGTGCAGCATGCCTTTGAATGTATAACCTGTAAGTTCTTTGAACTCTTCCAGGTTTTTGCAGCCGAAAATATCCAGGACAGCGCGATTAGCATACAACAGTTCTTCCGGCATCTCCTTTTTATAAATAAAAAAGCCGCCGGGCATATGCCTTCCTATTTCTTCGACGATATGGATCGTTTCTTCATTCAGCTGGAAGCGTTTTCCGAACATTCCCATACGTTTCCCTCCTTGCACAGGGCAGGATGTCTCCGCAAGTCCTTTGCCCTGTTTGCATCGCTCACACCGTGTCAGGTTAAAAACAAATCTGTATCATTTTCATATAATTACAATAATTCAATTTATTATACCATATCAGTGACATGAAATTCCACATAATATAGTAGTAAAAATAAAAATCCGGGCGAAAATGCCCGGATTTATCATAATTTCGGTCTGCCTTTGCTGTCTTTATAAATCGTCCTGCACTGTGGACAAGACCAGAAGAAACCATACCGTCCTTTCTTCTTTTCCAGAACCGCGTTGTCTTGCGGACAATGCTCGATCACCGGGTTCCCTTCTCTATCCACAGCATAGAATACAGTCTTTTTCGTAAGCGGTGACACACAGGTTTTATCGTCACAAACGTAAAAATACTGTTTTGTCTTTGGAGAGTAATGGCGATTCAGGGTTTCTTTACCGCAGACAGGGCAGGTAAAGGTCTGCGCCGGCGTTTCCTCCTGCCGTTTCATAACCGGCTGCCCGTTTTTGTCAACATCATAGTAGACAGGCTTGCCCGTGGCCGGTGATACACAGGCCTGGTTATCGCAGACAAAGAACGCTTTCTTCGTTTTCCGGGAAAAATGCTTCACCAGATTCCCCGTTTTGCAGAGGGGACATTTTTCCATTATGTAACCGGGAAACTGATGTGCTTCCGCGTACGCGATGTTGCGGTCAATGGTATCGTAAACATCCTGCCTGAATTTTTCCACTGACCCTTCCCCTGCCGCAATCTCAGCCAGGGCAAATTCCATCTCCGCCGTAGTGTCCGGTTTCGTCAGCGTCACATCCACGTTGTCAATAAGCTGGAAGCCCAGTTCCGTCGGCACCAGTTCCTTTTTCACCTTTTCCATAAACGGCATCTGGGTCTGCCTGTTGCCGCGGATACCCTGTAATTCGGAGATGATGGTGTCGCGGGTAGCAGGCGTACCGATGCCCTTTACTTCCTTCAGTTTGTCCCGGTTGGGATTCTTCGGGTCCATGAAACGGTAGATGTTGGCCATGGCCGCAAGCAGCGTGCCTTCCGTAAAGCGCTTGGGCGGTTTCGTTTCTTTTTCCAGCAGATCCACCGCATCGGGCTTGCCCAGGTTTTCCCCTTTGCTCAGGTTGGGCAGGGACAGGTTTTCGTCTGCCTGCGTTTCCGTTTCTCCGTCCTGTGCATTGTCTTCCCCTGTTACCTTCTTCTTTCTGCCTGCAGCAGATAAAACAGCCTCTTCACCGGACGCAGCGGCTGTGGTACGACCGGCTGACGTGGTTTTTCCCTGTCCTCCGAACACCGCTTTGAAGCCCGGTTTTAATATGACCTTTCCGCTGCCTTTGAACAGTTCGTCCGCCAGCATGATTTCAAAGGTAATGGTTTCAAACTCGCAGGGCGGATAGAACTGCATCACATACCGCTCCGCGATCATAGTGTAGATTTTTTCTTCCGTTGCGCTTAACTGCAACGGGATTTCGCCTGTAGGAATGATGGCGTGATGGGCCGTCACCTTTTTATCGTTCCAGGCCCGGGAAAACAGAGACACGTCTGCCCCGGCCGCGCCCCTCACATTACGGGACACCAGCCTGTCCAGAATACGGAACGCGTCTTTGTGCTGGGCCCGGGGGATGTAGTTGCAGTCCGACCGGGGATACGACACGTACTTTTTCTCATACAGAGACTGCACCGTGGACAATGCCTGCTTGGGGGAAATGCCGAAGCGCGCGTTGGCTTCCACCTGCAGCGTGTCCAGCGAATACGGCAGAGGCGGCGCCTCCGTTCCTTTTTTCCGGGTGACCTTCTGCACGATGCCATCGGCAGGCAGTACTTTTTCCCGTACTGCTTCCGCAACCTGTTTGTCCAGCAGTCGTCCTTCCTCGTCAAGGGCTGTTTTCTTTTCATTCGGCTGCCACAAAGCGGTGAACCGTATCCCCTCTTTTGTAAAAGCAGCTTTCAACTCGTAATATTTGCGTACCTTAAAACTTTGTATTTCTTTTTCCCGGTTGACCACCAGCGCCAGCGTCGGCACCTTAACCCGCCCGATGTTCCAGACGGCGCCCGGGGAAAACTTGGACGCATTGGTCGTATAGCAGCGGGTCAGGTTGATGCCTACCAGCCAGTCCGCCTGCTGCCGCGCCAGTCCTGCCGCATACAGGTTTTCATATTTTGCATTGTCTTCCATGGTCTCAAAGGCCCACTTCATGCTCACGTCGTCCTTGGCGTTGATAAGAAGACGCTGCACCTTTCCTTCGTAATTGCAATAATGCAGAATTTCCTCAATCAACAGCTGTCCTTCCCGGTCCGGGTCGCCCGCATGGATGACCACGTCCGCCGTTTTCAGCAGGCCTGACACTACCTTGAACTGAGCGGCTGACTTGGTAATCACATCGTGTTTCCAGATTCCCGGAAAAATCCGGTAATTCTTCCAATTGGCATACCGTTTTTCATATTCCTCCGGCGTCGCCAGTTCCAGCAGGTGTCCTACCGCCCAGGAAACAATGGTGTCGTCCTTCCGGTAATACCCTGTACATTTTTTATAACCTCCGGACGGCCACAGGTAATCTGCTATGGCGTTAGCTATGTCCGGTTTTTCTGCAATATAAAGTGTCTGCATAAAATCCTGTTACCCTTTCTGATTATTTATTGAAACACTAATAATTTATGTTGTTTCAGGCAATATCACTTTTACCACGGTCCCTCCCCCTTCGCGGGGCATCACCGTTAATTTACCGCCGCACATGATTTCCAAGCGCTGCTGTATGTTCGCCAGGGCGATGTGCGGCTCGCTTTCGTCCATATTGGTCTGCGCAAAACCGGGGCCGTTGTCTTCCACGGTAATTTCATGGCCGGCATCCGTTTCCCGGCTACGGATACAAATACGAAGAGGAGCGGAATCCGGGTCCATACCGTGCTTGACAGCATTTTCCACTATCGGCTGCAAGGTCAGAGGCGGCACACGAAACCGGGTATGAGGCGTATCGTATTCAACGAAGAGGCCGTCTTCAAACTGTACCTGCTCAACGGCCAGGTAGGCGCGGGTGTGCTCCAGTTCATTCGCAAAGGGGATGGTATTCTCACTGGCAATCGCAGAAAAGTTCTTACGCAGGTAAGACGTGAAATCCAGCGTGACCTGCTGGGCCTTTTTGGAATCCTGTGCGCAAAGGTAATAGATGCTCATCATGGTATTGAATATAAAGTGAGGCCTCATTTGCAACACCATGATGCTGGCGCGCTGATAACCTCTTCCAGGACAGGCAGCGCTCCGGAAAGGAATATCTTTCCGTCATCGACCATGATGACATTGGGAGTGTTGTCGCTTTCCGCTGCTATGCTCAGCAGGATGCTGAAATCTGTACCGAGACAGCGGGAGAGCCGGGAAATCATAGAGGCGTCCGGCAGACGGCTGCCGTTTTCCCATCGGGCGACCGTGGAACGGGTTACGAACAAACGCTCTGCCAGTTCCCGTTGGGAAAGCCCCTTTTCTGCTCTCAGTTTTTTCAGAATATCTGCAAAAATAACTCGCATGGTTAAAAGCTCCATTCTGTATTGCTTTTTTTAGTGTAACCATGAACGGCGACAAAATCAAGCGGCATTTTTTTAAACAGTGTGACTTTTTGGAACCTTTCTAGGGAGTGAAAATAAAATTCCCCTCAAATCCGCTATCGGACCTGAGGGGGTTGTTTTTATGGCAGGGGCAGAAAGAATCGAACTCTCAACACACGGTTTTGGAGACCGTTGCTCTACCAATTGAGCTATACCCCTGTGGAGCGGAAAACGAGACTCGAACTCGCGACCCCAACCTTGGCAAGGTTGTGCTCTACCAACT
>JAFSPK010000109.1:0-15201 GCA_017443005.1 Acidaminococcaceae bacterium | reverse complement strand
GGGCAAGAAGTAATCAGTAGAGGAGGGTAAATAAGAAGTGGCAGGAAAAAAAGTAGTTCGCAACAAAAAGAAAGTAAGCAAAAACGTCGTTGCCGGCGCTGCGCATATTAAATCCACTTTTAACAACACGCTGGTTACGATCACCGATTTGAACGGCAATGTAATCAGCTGGGCTTCTGCCGGTGAAATGGGCTTCCGCGGAAGCCGCAAGAGCACCCCGTTCGCAGCACAGATGGCAGCAGAAACCGCTACCAAAGCTGCAATGGAACATGGCATGAAAACCGTTGAAGTATATGTTAAGGGTCCCGGCGCCGGCCGTGAAGCTGCAATCCGCGCTTTACAGGCTACCGGTCTCGAAGTCAACTCCATTAAAGACGTAACTCCGATTCCGCACAACGGCTGCCGTCCGCCGAAACGTCGCAGAGTATAACAGGAGGTGTAAAACACAGATGGCAATTGATAGAGTACCTGCTCTGAAACGCTGCCGTTCACTGGGTCTGGAACCCGCGGTTGTAGGTCTGGCCAAGAGTTCTTTCCGCCAGCCCCATCATGCTAACCATAAGGTAAGTGAATATGGCGCGCAGTTAAAAGAAAAACAGAAAGCAAAATTCATTTACGGCGTACTGGAAAAACAGTTCCGCCTGTATTACGAAAAAGCGAAGAAAATGCCCGGCATCACCGGTGAAAACCTGCTGTTATTGCTGGAAAGAAGACTGGACAACGTAGTGTTCCGCATGGGACTGGCTACCACCCGCCGTCAGGCGCGTCAGCTGGTACGTCACGGTCATGTATCCGTTAACGGAAAACGCGTTGATATTCCTTCTGCATTGATCAAAGTTGGCGATGAAGTAGCTGTAATGGAAAACAGCCGCGCTAAGACTTACTTCAAAGGCATGAACGAGAAGCTGGCCGCTGTAACGGCTCCGGCCTGGCTTGTTGTGAATGCGGAAGCTTTAAGCGCCAAAGTTGACCGTTTCCCGGCTCGTGAGGAAATTGATGTTCCGGTAGTGGAACAGTCCATTGTCGAACTGTACTCCAAATAATGATGAGCATCTTTTGCCACCAACCAGTTGGCGTATTGTGGTAATACGCGAGAGAAGGAGGCTTTCCGCATGATTGAAATTATTGAACCGAAGTTGGTTACGACTGAAGTTTCTGGTGATAAACGTTATGGCAAATTTGTCTGGGAACCGTTGGAACGTGGCTATGGCATTACATTAGGAAACAGCCTGCGCCGTGTCCTGTTATCGTCCCTGCCCGGTGCTGCCGTAATCGGCGTGATGATCGAGTACGGTGAAGGAACGAAAGTCCTGCATGAGTTCACCACGATTCCGGGTGTCCGGGAAGACGTGGCAGACATCGTCCTGAATATTAAAGGGCTGTGTATGCAGTTAAGTTCTCCGGACAGCGAGATGAAGGTTCTGCATATCAACGCTGCAGGCGAACAGGAAATTACGGCTGAAGACATTGAAACCGACAGCGACGTGGAGATCCTGAATCCGGATCTGCATATCGCAACGCTGGACAAAGACGCCAGCCTGAAAATCGATATTTATGTCGATACCGGCAGGGGATATGTACCCGGTGATAAGAATAAGAGAGATGATATGGGCATCGGCTGGATTCCCGTTGACAGCATTTATTCTCCAATCACCCGCGTTAAATTTGGCGTGACCGATACCCGTGTCGGCAACGTGACCGATTACGATAAACTGACACTGGAAGTATGGACTGACGGCAGCATCAATCCGGAAGACGCCATCAGCCGCGCATCCGGACTTCTGATCGATTACCTGAAGCTCTTCCAGAACGGTACTGTTGTGGAGCAGCAACTTGTTCCTGCTGCAGAACCGTCTGCAACGGAAAAAGACACGGAAGAACAGGAAGATCCGAAACTGGCCATGTCGATTGAAGAGATGGACCTGTCCGTCCGCAGCAACAACTGCCTGCGCCGGGCCGGCATCAACACAGTGGGCGACCTGATCAATAAATCGGAAGATGATTTGAAGAAGGTCCGCAACCTGGGTACCAAATCGTTGGAAGAAATTATTAAAAAGTTAGTGGATTTAGACTTGTCCTTACGTAAGGATGAGGAAGATTAATAAGGGGGACGGAAAATGGCATACAGAAAATTAAACCGCGCGTCCGGTAACCGTAAAGCTCTGTTCCGCAGTCTGTCCAGCGCCCTGATTATGAATGGCAGAATTGAGACCACCATCACGAAAGCAAAAGAGACCAGCAAGAATGTGGCAAAGCTGATCACTCTGGCTAAAGTTGGTGACCTGCATGCACGCCGTCAGGTGCTGGCAACGCTGGTAGACGAAACTGCTACCAGAAAACTGTTTGATGAACTGGCTCCCAAGTACCAGGACAGACAGGGCGGCTTCACCCGTATTTACCGGGTTGGTCCTCGTCGTGGCGATGCAGCCGAAATGGCGATTATTGAACTTCTGTAAAAGTTTCAATACAAAACTGCTTACCTGAAACAGGGTAAGCAGTTTTTTTATACAGAGAAAATTGTTAACTCTTTATGCAAATTGGGTTGACGGTTGTGGCGACTAAAGATATAATATACGTGTTCATTTTGAAATGATGGGCTTGTTATTTAATCCTCAAGGGGGAACTATGGAGCCGGTGATTGAAACCAAAGGGCTTAAACATGTTTATATAGATTCGGACAACAATCCGGTCACGGCGCTGGATGGGATTGATCTTCAAATCATGCCCGGCGAGTTCGTGGCGGTCATTGGCGCCAACGGCAGTGGAAAAAGTACGCTGGCCCGTCATTTTAACGCGCTGCTTTTACCTTCGGAGGGCAGTGTGAACGTTCACGGGTTGGATACGCTGGACGAAAACAATCTGTGGCAGATCCGGCAGGACACGGGTATGGTGTTCCAAAATCCGGACAACCAGATCGTGGCGGCTGTTGTGGAAGAAGACGTGGCTTTCGGGCCGGAAAATATCGGCGTACCCACAGAGGAACTGAAGCAAAGAGTGGAAGACGCTTTGCGGGCGGTGGATATGCTGGATTACCGGGAACATGCGCCTCATCTGCTGTCCGGCGGGCAGAAGCAACGGGTGGCTATCGCCGGCACATTGGCGCTGGGGTCCCGCTGCATCGTATTGGACGAACCCACTGCCATGCTGGACCCGAAAGGCCGCAAGGAAATCCTCATTACCGTGCGGAAATTGAACAGGGAACAGCATATTACCGTCGTTTACATCACGCATTTTATGACGGAAGCCATGCAGGCTGACCGCGTCATCGTCATGGGGGACGGCAGAATCAAATTCCAGGGCGCGCCCAGGGACGTGTTCTCCCGGGTAGAAGAACTGGAAAAGCTGGGACTGGAAGCGCCTCTGGCTGCCAAATTTGCGTTTGAGTTACGGAAAAGCGGCGTGAAACTGCCGCAGGGCATCATTACCAACGAAGAGCTGGCGGAAGCCTTGGCCGGCACGTTTTGTGCATGACTGTGGCAATGTTTCCGGACATAGCCGCAACCGGCGAAGCGCTGGAAAAAATTGAGAAGTACTGGCATACATTGAAACAGCTTTTGAAATGACGGGCAGCTCAGGTTGTTGCAGACGGCGACATACGTTGCTTACATAATTAGTTAAAACAGTGAAACGGGAACGAGAAAGATGTCGATTAAACTGGAACATGTTTCCTATACATATATGCCGGGAACGCCTTACGAGAAAGAAGCGCTGAAGGATGTTTCCCTGGAAATTCATAAAGGCGAATTCGTGGCGGTCATCGGGCACACCGGCAGCGGCAAATCCACGCTGGTGCAAAACCTGAACGGACTGCTGCATCCCGAAAAGGGAACCGCATCACTGGACGGCGTTGACTTGTCCGGCAAAACAAAAGAAGCCAAGCTGGCACGGGGACGGATCGGCATGGTGTTCCAGTATCCGGAGCACCAACTGTTTGCGGAAACCGTATACGAGGACGTCGCGTTCGGGCCCCGGAACCTGGGCCTTGCCGCCGACGAAGTGGAGACGCGCGTCAGGGACGCCATGAAGTTTGTAGGGCTGGATTTTGAAACCTACGCCCAACGGTCTCCTTTTTCCCTTTCCGGAGGGCAGATGCGCAGGGCGGCCATTGCCGGTGTGGTGGCAATGAACCCGGACTACCTCATATTGGACGAACCCTCGGCCGGTCTGGACCCCGGCTCCCGCAATGCCGTGTTTGCGGAAATCATGGCCCTGTATAAAAAACGGGGCATCGGTATCATCATGGTGACCCACAGCATGGAAGAGGCGGCAAAATATGCCAAACGGATGCTGGTGGTGTATAAAGGCGAAGTCATCCTTGACGGCAAACCGGGGGAGATCTTCCTGAAAGAAAAGAACCGCTTGCTGGAAGCCGGGATGGATATACCGGAAGTTTATAAACTGGCGGACGCGCTGCGTGCGAAAGGCCTGCGTCTGCCTTATGAAATCACGGACGCGAAGCGGCTGCTGGCGGAAGTGAAACGCAGAAAGGGGCTGAAGTAGATGCTGGATATTACACTGGGACAGTATTACCCGGGCAACAGCTTCATTCACCGCCTCGACCCCCGGACAAAAATACTGACCACACTGATCCTGATTGTGGCGGTTTTTCTGGCCAATTCGGCCATCGGTTATGCTGCGCTCTGTGCCATGGTGCTGTTTATCATCGCAATTTCGGGCCTGCCTTTCATGCTGGTGCTGAAATCGGTAAAACCGCTGCTGTTCATCATCGTGCTGACGCTGGTGCTGCACGCGGTCATGGGACAGGGCGAGCACGTGCTGTATCAGTGGAAGTTTATCAAGGTGACGGAAGAAGGCCTGCAGCTGGGGGTGCAGATGGCCATGCGCCTGATCCTGCTGCTGATGATTTCTTCCATATTAACCTTTACCACGTCGCCCATCGTATTGACGGACGGCATTGAAGCGCTGCTGCGTCCCTTCCGTGTCATCGGCGTGCCGGCCCACGAGCTGGCCATGATGATGACCATCGCCCTGCGTTTCATTCCTACTTTAATGGAAGAAACGGATCGTATCATCAAGGCGCAGACGGCCCGGGGCGCGGATTTTTCCGGCGGGAACCTGCTGGCCCGGGCGAAAAACATGCTGCCGATTCTGGTGCCGCTGTTCATCAGCGCTTTCCGCCGGGCGGACGACCTGGCCATTGCCATGGAAGCGCGATGCTACTGCGGTGGGGAAGGGCGTACCCGTATGCACCAGCTGGCCTACCGCTCCGGTGACGGACTGGCCTTTGTGTTTGCGTTTGTCATGGTCGGACTGCTGGCATTTCTGCGCTGGGGACCGAAGTTTATATAACATATTGTACGGGTTGCTTAGCCCTTATAAAACCAAACTGCTGCAATGCGTTGTGGCAGAATGATGAAAAGAAAACCGAGCGAAACGCTACAAAATAATCCAATTATTCAACATAGTAGTAATATGAGAACGATAAAACTCACTGTCTGCTACGACGGAAGCAACTATTTCGGCTTCCAGCGGCAGGCGAAGGAAATAACCGTACAACAGATTTTGGAAGAAAAACTGGCCCGCGTTTGCGGCGAACCTGTAACCGTTACCGGCAGCGGCCGGACGGATGCGGGGGTGCATGCCCGCTGCCAGGTGGTTTCCTTTACCACAGAGGGGACGATTCCCACCGCGAACCTGCCGCGGGCGCTGAACAGTATCCTGCCGGAAGATATCCGGGCGTTGCGTGCCGAAGAAGCGCAGCCGGGTTTTAACGCCCGCAAGGACGCCTGCCGGAAAGAATACGAGTACCGCATCCGGTATGCGCCGGAGCCGGATCCGTTTACGCGCAACTATGCGTGGCAGATGAAAGAACGACCGGACATGGAGAAAATGAACGAAGCGGCTGCCATGCTTATGGGCGCCCATGACTTCAGCGGTTTCCAAAGCACCGGAAGCACCCAGGTATCTACTGTTAAAACGATTTACAGATCCTGTTGGGAAACGGAAGCGGACGGTACGCTGGTCTACCATATTGCAGGCAACGGCTTTGTGTACCACATGGTGCGCAATTTAGTCTGGTCCATGGTACAGATCGGACTGGGGAAAAAACCGCCGCAGGAGATGGCAGAAGAACTGAAGCAAAAGCGGGGCGAATTTGAAAATTCGCCGGCGCCGGCGCAGGGGCTATATTTGGCAAAAGTAGAGTACGAATCATATAATAATTGAAAAGGAAAAGGCCTGAGCAAAACATAGAGAACGATTGCGTTATTTCATGAGATGAAATGTGCCGTCGTGGCGAGACTGTCTGAGGGCGAAGCCTGAGTTTCGAAGCCACAGGCACATGAATCCATGAAATAGCAATCGTGAACGTTTTTGCTCAGGCCTTTTCCTTTAAAATTTTTATAAAATAACTCTGAATCCTGTTGACAAAAACAGCAAAAGTGATTAAAATATATTTACGTGATTTTGCGTCCTGAATTCGATTAGCCCCGATGCAGGGAATGCAATGACTCATCATCACATTCACGTTTTTTCATTATTATGTAAACACTGCAAGAATAAATCCTGGGAGGGACATTGAAATGAAATCTTTCATGGCAAACCCGTCCAACATCGAACGCAAGTGGTTCGTGGTGGACGCCACTGATAAAACGCTGGGCCGTCTGGCCGCAGAAGTTGCCAAAGTCCTGCGCGGTAAACACAAACCGACCTTTACCCCGCATATGGACACCGGCGACAATGTAATCATTGTAAACGCTGACAAAGTTGTGCTGACCGGCAAAAAGCTGACACAGAAGACCTACTTCCATCACACCGGTTATCTGGGCGGCGACCGTTTTGTACTGGCAAAAGACATGCTGGCCAACAACCCGGTCCGCATGGTTGAAATTGCTGTTCGCGGCATGATCCCGAAGAACCGTCTGGGCGACCAGATCTACAAAAAACTGCACGTATATGCTGGTCCGGAACATCCGCATGCTGCACAGCAGCCTGAAGTATTAGAAATCAACGTACGGTAATCAGGAGGAGGAAAACATCATGGCAGAAGTAGTATACAGCGCGACTGGCCGTCGCAAATCTTCCGTTGCCCGTGTCCGCCTGGTACCGGGTGAAGGCAAAGTGGTCATCAACGGCCGCGAAATGAACGATTATTTTGGTCTGGAAACCCTGAAGCTGATCGTAAATCAGCCTTTGGAACTGACCGAGACCAAAGACAAATATGATATTTTGGTAAACGTAATCGGCGGCGGTTTCTCCGGCCAGGCCGGCGCAATCCGTCACGGCATCAGCCGCGCTCTGTGCAAGGTTGACGAAGAATATCGTCCGACCCTGAAAAAAGCCGGTCTGATGACCCGCGATCCCCGCGAAAAAGAACGTCGCAAATACGGCCTGAAGAAAGCCCGCAAGGCTTCCCAGTACAGCAAGCGTTAATTTTTGCGCACGTTGCTTTACCGTATATCCTGCCTCGCAGCTTTTGGCTGCGGGGCTTTTCTGTAAAAAAAGTGCAAAATTTTACAATTTCGTGTATAATAGGTATGCGAACGTATCGCGCGGATAGCTCAGCTGGTTAGAGTGCCGTCTTGACATGGCGGAGGTCGTGGGTTCGAGCCCCACTCTGCGCACCAGCCATCACACCCTCAATCCCATACGGGCATTGGGGGTTGTTTTTGTATCACAGAACTTTTACAATAAACAGATGAAAAAATTTGCAATCCAATGAAACTATGGTATAATAAAATGACAATAATGACTATAATGACAAAACGCCTATAATCACTGAAAGTTTTGCAAGATAGGGGGCGATGTTGCCTTATGAAGCTATTCCAGTTTGATTATAAAAACGAAATTTCATTACGTGGCAAGCTGCACAGGATCCGTCAATACTGTGAAGAGAAGGGCGCTTCTAAAGTTCTTTTTCATATTTTTACCGATTCGCCGGACAAAGAGCTGATTGATGGCGTCTGCGCCGTGCTGGACCAGGAGATGCCGGACGCGGAATATGCAGGCTGCTCTACCAACGGCAACATCAGCAGCGGTGATTTCTCTCCTTCCGGTGTATCCATTACGTGTATGGTGTTCAGCTGTCCTTCCATTCATGTGGAAACGCTGCAGTACAGACTGACAGAGGACGTGGCCATAGAGGTGACTGATGCGCTGAAGCGGGAAGTGAAAGCCCGTCCCTGGGTCAAGGCCGTGGAACTGGTAGCCACCATCCGGGGTCTGTCCATGTCTGCGTTCTGCGACAACCTGCACGATTTGGATCCGTCCATTCAGGTGTTCGGCGGCGGCGCATTCAGCGGCAAGCTGGATGCCGTACAGGCCTGCGTATTTTCCAAAAAAGGTTCCTGTATGCAAAAGGGCGTTGCCTTTGTGCTGTACGGCGGCGATGATTTTTATCTTTCCACACAGTTTGTGTCCGGATGGAAACCGCTGGGCAAAGAAATGAGAGTGACCCGTGCCACGGGCAACATCGTGTACGAACTGGACGGCCAGCCGACCTATGACGCGTACTATCGCTATTTAAAAATCAAGAATGATGAGAATTTCTTCTTCCATACTATAGAGTTCCCGTTCTACTACATTCGGAACGGCGTCAACATCCTGCGCGACCCGGTATGCTGTAACGAAGACGGGTCCATCGAAATGACCTCGGACGTGAAAGAAGGAGCGACAGGCCGCCTTGCCTACGGCGATCCCATGACGATTCTGGACAGCGTGGCGGAAACCCGGACAGAAGTCGCAGGCTTTTCACCGGAAGCTATCCTTATTTTTTCCTGCGCCGGACGCCGGTTGTTCTGGGGCGACGACAGGATCGGCCGGGAAACCCAGCCCTTTGAATCCCTTGCGCCGACCTTTGGCTTTTTCACATCCAGCGAGTTTTTGCGTACCAACGGCTATGTGAACCAGCATAATGTTACGCTGGTCATCGCAGCCATGCGGGAAGGAGAACCCAAAGAAAACACGACGGTTGCCGAAAAACTGGATCATACGGAACGTATCTCCATGATCCACCGTCTGGCCACCTTCATCAACATGGCCACGAAGGAACTGGAAGAGGCGAACCAGAAGCTGCATGAGGTGGCCATCACCGATGCGCTGACCGGGCTGTACAACCGGGGCGAGATTCAGAGGCGGATTGAAGAACTGGCTGAGGCAGAAGGGGAGAAAGAACCGTTCTCCCTGATTATGATTGACTTGGACGATTTCAAGAAGGTCAACGACACCTACGGACATAAAATCGGCGACGAAGTACTGACCGGACTGGCGGATTTCCTGCAGGTATCGCTGCATTCGGAAGAAGTGCGTTATATGGCCGGACGCTGGGGCGGCGAAGAATTCATGATCGTTTTACCCGGCATGCATGCAAAAGACGCAGCCGTGATTGCGGAAAAACTGCGGAACGGCTTTGCGGCCATCGAATTTAAGGGCGCCGGCCGGCAGACCATGAGCCTGGGCGTAACGGAATATATTTCCGGTGAAGATACGGACGACCTTTGCATCCGTGTGGACGACGCGCTGTATGCGGCAAAACGCAATGGCAAGAACCGTGTCGTGTTGAAATAAAATAAAATATACAAGCCGGAGCTGGCAGCCATGGTGTTGCAGGCTCCGGCTTTTTTGCTGCACATGACAATATAGTTGTACATGACGCGTATCTCGGAAAGCGAGGTAACAGGAAGAAAATTGTGAAAGGATTTTGTGCACATTTGAGATTTTTTGTTGAATAAATATTGATTTACGGCTATAATGATAATGCATGAATAATATAAGTTGTGCCGCTATTGCACGGTTCTGCGCCAGTATACACAGTTCCGGAAGCGAAGACGGCGGGAAGGAGCATTATAAATGAAAAAAACATTAATGGCTTTGGCACTTTCCATGGCAGTCAGCGCAAGCTGCTTTGCGGCCGGTGCGTCCGGTCGGTTTGCTACGGAGGAAAGAGCGGCGGATGCGTTGGTGGATGCACTGACCGGCAGCACCGGGTATGAGCAGGTAAGCAAAAGCTTCAGCCAGGGGTTAAAGGAAAAACTGAACGCGGCGGCTTTTACCAAAGTGAAGGAAGAGATCCGCAAACAGGTTGGCGCCATTAAAAACGTGAATTTCGTAGTGCTGAACAAGCAGTATGATCTGCAGAAGGGGTACAACGGCATTGACGAACTGGTGTATTTCGGCACGGTAAGCAAGGAAAAGTTTGCCCGGATTTTTGTATCCTTTGCGGAAGAAAACGGCAAACCGATGGTGACCGGTTTCCAGGTAACCCCCATTGAACCGGCGAAACAGCAGGCCCAGGAGAAGAAATAACAGGTAATTGTGCCTGAAACGAGGTACCTGCAAGAGTAACGGCGTCCGTGTTTGGTTCAGTTCAGCGAAGCGGGCGTGGATACGTTGCGGGTTGTGTTAGAATTTGGGTTGTATTTTGTGTTGTATAAAACGAGCCTCTGCAGTCTGGCAGTTCAGATTGCAGAGGCTGTTTGTGTTTGTATTATTTTTCTGCCGTGCATACACAAAGGCCGGGCGCAGTGCTATAATTAATAGTAAGAAGAAAGGTTTGCATTGTCGGTTGTGGTGGGGGAAGTGTATGTTGTATGGAGCAGTGGAAACGTAACGTATATATCTGCACCCTGGCGGCGTTCATCACGTCGGTGGGCATGAGCCAGCTGGCTCCCATGCTGCCGCTGTATATTCAGTCATTGGGAGTGACGGATCAGGGGGAGGTGGCCCGCTGGGCAGGCATCATTTTTGCCATGAACTTTGTGACGCTGGCTGTCTTTTCGCCCATCTGGGGCAGGCTGTCCGACCGGTACGGGCGCAAAATCATGTGCCTGCGGGCCGTCATCTGGCTGGCCGTCATCAATTTCGGCATGGGCATGGCCCAGCATGTGTATCACCTGGTGATACTGCGTCTGCTGCAGGGAGCCTTGAGCGGGTTCCTGGCGACTGCCATTCCGCTGGTGTCATCCGAATCCCCGACCCACCGGGCTGGCTGGGCGCTGGGCGTGTTTTACACAGGGCAGATCAGCGGCACCCTCATCGGGCCGTTGCTGGGAGGCTGGCTGGCGGAGACGGTGGGATACCGGAACACTTATTTTGTGGTAGCCGGTTTTTGCCTGCTCAGCAGTCTGGCCATCATGGGGATCCACGAGACCCGGCGTGTGGCGGACAATACGATGGTCAAAGTTTCCAACAGAGACGCGTTTTGTTCCGTATCCCGGCCGTCCATGCTGTATGGGATTTTCGTAACGACTTTTTCACTTCAGTTTTCCCTTATGTGCATCGAGCCCATCCTGACCGTTTATATTAAAGGAATGGCGCCGGAATCCGAACACGTGGCCCTGATTTCCGGGGCGGTCTTTTCCAGCGCGGGGTTTGCCAGCGCTTTGTTTAGTTCCCGGCTGGGGGCGCTTTCCGACCGGATCGGAACGCAGAAGGTGCTGTTCTGTTCCCTGCTGACTGCCTGCGTGGTGGCTATTCCTCAGGCTTTTGTCACAGCGCCCTGGCAATTGGGGATGCTGCGTTTTATTCACGGCATTGCCGTAGCGGGGCTGATGCCTTCCGTGAACCATCTGATTAAGGAAGCGGCGCCGCAGGAGTTTTTGGGGCGCATGTACGGCATCAACCAGTCTTTCCAGTTTATCGGCATGAGTTCCGGCGCCATCTTTGGCGGTTTTATTGCGGAACATTTCGGCATTCCCAGCCTGTTCTTCATTGCGGCGGCCATGCTGCTGGCCAGTGCGGGGTTGTGCTATAAGGTGATCGGGGCACGGGCGTGAAAGGTGTGCGGAAGGGTCACTGGGACACAAGGTTAACGGAGCGGTGTGTTACAGGGTATTTCCTTTTTCATCTGATGTGATATAATAAAGAAAGGAAGATAAAAACGCGGGAGCATTTGTGCAGAAAAAATGCGGAAGCGTTGCGGGTACAGAAGGGTACAGAATATAAGTTGCCTTTTGGGTGCAGGAAGGATTAGGGAGGATTGGTTATGAAGAAGATTTTTATTTTGTGTGCGTTGCTGATTACACTGTTTACGTCTGTGTGCGGTGCGGAACCGGTGTCCAGTTACTGCAAACTGGATCAGAGCAAATGGCTGTGGCTCAGTTCCACGGATTTTCAGGGAACCTTTTTTGATTACACATCGGTGGAAAAAGTTCCCGACAAGAATGAAAAGAAGGTCTGGGTGTGCACCTATACCTGGGTGGACGACACCTTCGGCAAAGGCATGCATTACGTGTTCGTAAGATACGGCATCAATTATGACAACAACACCGCGTACATGGAAAAAGGCGCGGTGCAGGACGAAAACCTGAATACCATCAAGTCGTACGACAAGCTGAAATATAATCCGCAGCCCATTAAGCCGGGCACTGTATTGGACCGCCTGGCAAAACGGGTGACGGCGTTCGGGAACGGAGACAAGTAAATAACGGAGACAAGTAAATAAGGGGCGAAGCGTTTTTGTGAAAGGTGGGTCGAAGTATTATGGCATTGAAGAACCAGACTGAGGAACACAGAAAATATCTGGAACTGCTGGCGCGGGAGTTTCCCACCCAGGAGGCGACGGTCACGGAGATCATCAACCTGCAGGCCATCATCAATCTGCCTAAGGGCACGGAACATTTCATGAGCGACCTGCACGGGGAGTACGAAGCCTTTTACCACATTTTGAACAACAGCTCCGGCGTCATCCGGGAAAAAGTGGACATGCTTTTTTCCGAGAGCATGAATGACCGGGATCGCAAGAACCTTTGTACATTGATTTATTATCCCAAAGAGAAACTGGATATGCTGGTTGAAGTGGGGCTGATGTCGGAGACCTGGGCCAAAACGACCCTGCGCCGCCTGCTGCGGCTGGCGCGGCTTCTGTCTTCCAAGTACACCCGTTCCAAAGTACGTAAGGCCATGCCGGAAGATTTCCGTTATGTGCTGGACGAATTGCTCCATGCCCAGCCTGACGAAGACCAGAACCGGTATGTGTATCACGCCAAAATTCTGGATACCATCTGGGAGACCGGCAGCTTCCGTTCCTTCATTTATGCGCTGACCTATCTGATTAAACGGCTGGCGGTGGATCATCTGCATATTGTGGGCGATATTTATGACCGCGGTCCTTACGCCCATAAAATTATGGACCGGCTGATGCAGCACCATTCGGTGGACGTGCAGTGGGGCAACCACGATGTGCTTTGGATGGGGGCGGCGGCCGGCAGCGTACCCTGTATTATCAATGTTATTCGTAACAACGTGCGCTATAACAACTGGGAAATCCTGGAGAACGGTTACGGCATCAGCATGCGGGACTTTGTAACCTTTGCGGCGGAAAATTATCAAAAAGACGAAAGCAAGAACGCGCTGGTAAAAGCCATTAATGTAATGCTGTTCAAGGCGGAAGGGCAGGCCATGCTGCGCCATCCGGAATTCAAACTGGAAGACCGGCTGCTGTTCGACAAGATCGATCCGGTGAAAGGTATTGCCACATTACCGGACGGTCAGTATGAAATGAACACTACGGACTTTCCTACCTACGATCCGGATCGTCCCTATGAGTATTCGCCGGAAGAAGAGAAGATCATCGAAGACTGGCAGTGGGATTTCCTGCACAGCGAGGCCCTGCAGAAGCATATGGATTTCTTCTTCAGCCACGGTTCCTTGTATAAAGTCATGAACGGCAACCTGATGTTCCACGGCGGCCTGCCCATGAACGAAGACGGCACTTTCCGCCCTGTCACCCTGCGTGGGAAGACACTGAAGGGCCGGGCCTACATGGACTGGGTGGATCATCTGGCCCGTATCTGCTTCCGGCGGCGTAAGCTGGAAGATCAGGACTTCTTCTGGTTCCTGTGGATCCATCCCGATTCCCCGGTGACGGGACGTACCATCAAGACCTTTGAACGCAGTTACATCGACGACGAAAGCACCTGGCCGGAGCCCCAGGATCCCTATTACAAGCTGCACCGGAAGAAGGAAATCTGTGAAAAGGTGCTGCATGAATTCGGTCTGGATTCGCCCCAGTCTCACATCATCAACGGACATACGCCGGTAAAGGTGGCCAAGGGCGATACCCCGGTTCGGGCCGGCGGAAAGGAAATCTGCATTGACGGCGGTTTCTGCAAGGCTTACCAGAAATCTACCGGTATTGCCGGTTATACGCTGATTTTCAATTCCCATGGCATCCGCATCAAGGCTCACTATCCCTTCCAGGATATCGAACACGTGCTCACCACCAATGCGGACATTGATTCTGTCACCACCCAGGTGGAAATGGAGCCCAAGCGGGTGATGATCGGCGACACGGACAACGGCCAGAATTTAAAACAGCAGATCTCGGATTTGACGGATCTGCTGGAAGCGTACAGAGACGGAATGATTATGGAGAAAAAATAGGGAATTAACAGTTTCCCGTATAAACGTATTTTAAATAGTTGCGCGCTACGTCTGCCAGCCGGTACACCCGGGCGGCAGGCGTTTCGTTTCTGTCCACCATGTTCCACCGGGGGAAGAATTTGCTTACGTGCAGCGGAATGTCCGGCGAAAGGGAGGCGATCCATCGGACGATGGCTTCCATTTCTTCCGGGCTGTCATTCTCTTTGGGTACGATCAGCGTTGTCAGTTCCACGTGGGCGGTTTTGCATGCTTCGGTGATAAACGCTTTTACCATTTCCAGGTCGCCGCCCAGCTTTTTGTACCATTCCGGGGTAAAGCCTTTCAGGTCAATGTTGTACGCATCCACGATACCTGCCAGACTTTTGGCGATTTCCACAGAAAAGTTTCCGTTGGTGACCACTACGTTTTTCTGCCCGTTGCGGTGAACCAGCTCACCGGTGTCGCGGATAAATTCCCAGCTTAACAGCGGCTCATTGTACGTAAATGCCACGCCGATGTTGTTCCGGTTTTTCAGTTCCAGCGCTTTGGCTGCAATCTGTTCCGGCCTTGCAATAACGGGCTGGAAGGCATCTCGTCCGTATTGGGAAATGGAAAAATTCTGGCAGAAGGGGCAGCGCAAATTGCAGCCGTAACTGCCTAAAGACAAAATCGTTGTACCGGGATAAAACCGGTTCAGGGGCTTCTTCTCAATCGGGTCCAGCGCCAGTGAAGTCAGGAAACCGTAATTGCCGCAGACATTCTTTCCGTCCTGGAGCGTGCGGACGCGGCAAAAACCGGTTTTGCCTTCCTGGAGCGTGCAGTGATGGTGACAGTAGGGACAGGTGTATGACATGATCGATGCTCCTTGTATGGTAAACAGAT
>JAFSPK010000108.1:0-12623 GCA_017443005.1 Acidaminococcaceae bacterium | reverse complement strand
CTGTAGGTTGCCACCGTGGAACGTATATTGATGCCGATGGGCGACGCATCAATCTGGTTGGCGCGGCGGATGCCCTCCGCCTCAACAGTTTTCACCGGAAAAGGCAGCTTCTCCCCTGCGCAGTGCGCCGCCAGCCCGGGAATCAGGCTCTCCAGCACCAGCGTCGTTTTGCCGGAGCCGGACACACCCGTCACCGCCATCAGCCTGCCTTTGGGGATCGCAACGTTCAGCGCGTGCACTGTATGAATCGGACACGTCTCTATCCGGATTGTTCCCAGGCGGAACACATCCGATGCTTTGGCGCGTCTGCGTATCTTCATATGCCCGGTATCTGCCAGGAAAGGCGCGATTCTGGATGCGCCGGCTGCCAAAATCTCTTTAATGCTGCCCTGGGCCAGAACAGTGCCGCCCTGGGTGCCGGCCAGCGGTCCCAGTTCGATCATATGGTCTGCCTGTTTCAGCACCCGGACATCGTGGTCTACCAATACCACGGAGTTACCGTCGGCAATCAGGTTGTCCACCACGTTCATCAGGCCGTCAATGTTAGACGGATGAAGCCCGATGCTGGGCTCGTCCAGTACGTATAAAACGCCCGTTGTTTCGTTGCGGACGGCGCGGGCCAGCTGCACCCGCTGCCGTTCACCGGTAGAGAGCGTATTGCTGGCCCGGTCAAGTGTCAGATACCCGAGGCCGAGGTCAATTAACCTTTTGGCATTGTCCAAAAACGACTGGATGATACTATCCGCCATGGGACGCATCTCTTCCGGCAGCGTTCCCGGTACAGCCTGCACCCACGGAATCAGGTCCGCCAGTGTCATGGCTGTCGCTTCCGCCAGATTTTTTCCGGCCAGCGTTGTGGAGCGAACTTTCGCCGATAATCTGGTACCGCCGCAATCGGGACAGGCAGATTCGTGCAGGAATTTTTCCACCCGTTTCATGCCCTTTTCGTCTTTGACTTTGGCCAGCGCGTTTTCCACCGTATAGACAGCGTTATAATACGTGAAGTCCATCTCTCCCGCCATATTCGTTTTCTCGTTCATATAGAGAAGATGATGCTTTTTGGCCGGGCCGTGAAAGACGATTTCCTTTTCTTTCGGAGTAAGGTCGCGGAACGGTACATCGGTGCGCACGCCCAGATCCCGGGCGATATCTTTCATCAGGGACCACATCAGGGTCTGCCAGGGCGCCACAGCGCCTTCGTCGATGGTCAGGGAATCATCAGGCACCAGCGAATCCTCATTCACGGTGCGGATCACGCCCGTGCCGGAACAGGACGGACAGGCCCCTTCCGAATTAAAGGCCATCGCTTCCGCACCGGGACCGTAAAACTCTTCACCGCAGACGGGACATTTCGTAGGCAGCATCAGCGCCACGTTCATGTCCGGCGGACAGGGGTGCCCGTTGGGACAGCAATGACTGCCCAGCCGGGAGAACAGCAGGCGCAGGCTGTTCAGCAGTTCCGAAGCGGTTCCGAATGTACTGCGGATGCCGGGGATGCCCGGACGCTGGTGCAGGGCCAGCGCAGCCGGAACATGTTTGATCTCGTCTACCTCGGCCCGGCCCGCCTGGGAGATTCGACGCCGGGTGTAAGTGGAAAGAGCTTCCAGGTACCGGCGTGAGCCTTCCGCGTACAATGTCCCCAACGCCAGTGAGGATTTCCCGGAGCCCGAGACACCCGCAATAGCCACCAGCTTGCCGAGAGGAATGTCCACGTCAATGTTTTTCAGGTTATGTACCTTTGCCCCGCGGACGATGATGTGCTGCGGAGCGATTCTTGTATCTTTCATATCAGTTTTGTTTTTCCTTTTCTCTCTATTGTATTACATACATCATCTACTGTTACTATAACATATTGGCGCTCACTTTTACAAAAAAAGAATCAGGACTGCCTTCAAAAAATGAAGCGCCCTGATTTTTTGCACATTTACAGTAAAAATCCGATGCGGATGTTAAAGAGACGCTATCACAAAGAAAGTTCCCGGCCCCGGCTGCGTTCCTGCCATTTCACACAGGCAATGCTGATTTCAAACAGCAGCACCGCCGGCAGCGCCATCATAATCTGGCTGATTACATCCGGCGGCGTCAGCAACGCCCCAATCACAAAACTCAATAAGATGGCAAACCGTCGGCCCTTTTTCAGGGTAGCGGAATGCAGCACACCCGCTTTGGCCAAAATGGAGCAGGCCAGCGGCATCTCAAAGATAATACCAAAGGGAAGCACAAAGCCTATCAGAAAGGAAACGTAACGGTCGAGGGCCAGCAATGGCAGCGCCGTATCGGCTCCCACATATACAAAAAAGCTGAGAGCGGAAGAAAACACCGCAACGTAACCAAAGGTTACACCCATAACAAAAAGGAACAGGGACAGAAACGTCCATCCCAGCGCCAGCTTCTTTTCTTCCGGATAAAGCGCCGGGCGCACGAATGCCCACAGCTGCCATAACAACACCGGCGATGCCAGAATCACGGCACAGAGAAACACCACTTTCATCTGTACGTAAAGCACGTCCGCAAGCCCGAGATAAATGAACTGTACGCCTTCTTTTTTCACCGGCGCCGTTACCAGATCCATAATCCGCTGGGGCCCGACATACATCAGACATGCAAAGCATACCACAACGGCCGCTACGCATTTCAGCAGCCGCTGACGCAATTCGCCGATATGTTCCCAGATGGGCGCCTCGCCATTGCTGTCATCTTTCGCCGGCTCCTGCAGATGATCCGCTCGTTCGTTTTTTTGTTCAAAGTCCTTCAACGGCGGCGTTTCGTCAGCGTGCAATGTTTCAGCATGAACGTTTTGCCGCTGTGTTTCCATTTCCGCCGTTTCTTCCTTGCGCTGCATTCTATTTTTCCGCCTTGACAGCCGCCGGTTCTTCCTCTTTTTTCTCAGACCCTTTATTCACCTCTGACCGGAATTCCCGCAGGCTTGTGCCCAGCGCTTTGCCCAGGCCTGCCACCCGGCTTCCGCCAAACAGTACCAGCGCAATCATTAAAATAACCAGCAATTCAGTTGTCCCGATACGTCCCATGCTTATTCCTCCTTGTTCTCTTCCGCGTCTTCAGCCAGCGCAAGCCAGTTCGTTTTCAGAAAGCTGCGCACGCCCAGATACATCTTTGCGGATTTCTTTGCTATGCGCGGCAAATCTTTCGGCTCCAGCAGCAAAACCGCCAGCACCACAATAACCAGTAACTCGCCAAATCCGATTTCCATTTCGAAGCCCTTTCACCTGAACGCTTTCCACGGTTGTGGCAAGCCTTACTCTCCCCCGTTATCTTCGTGCATCAGTCAAAAACGTGATTTCTATATTGTCTTATTATAACAAAATATCAGTAGAAATACCACGGCTGTTTTCATTTCTCTCCCGCACACAGTACCGGATATGTTATAATTAGAGATACAGCAGGATACAGTTAGTTGAAGTAAGAGAATCGCAACATGCGACGGAATTGAATCGCAAAGCATTTTGTGATAAGAAAGAGGAACCATATCATGATCAGTTTGCAAAACGATTACAGCGAAGGTGCTCACCCGCAAATTCTGAAACGTCTGGCGGAAATCAATCTGGAACAGAACCCAGGTTACTGTACGGACAGCTATTGCGCCAGCGCGGCAGAAAAAATCAGACAGGCCTGCGCCTGTCCGGAAGCAGATATTTTCTTTTTAGTAGGCGGAACCCAGACCAACCAGGTCGTTATCGATACCATGCTGGCGCCCTATGAGGGCGTTGTTGCGGCCTGCACCGGACACGTAAGCATGCATGAAGCCGGTGCCATCGAATTCACCGGCCACAAAGTGCTGGAACTGCCCCAGCATGAAGGAAAGATTGAAGCGGCAGAATTACAAGAATTAGTCAGCCGTTTCTGGCAGGACGGTAATCATGAGCACATGGTGTTTCCCGGTATGGTCTATATCTCCCACCCTACTGAATACGGTACGCTGTACAGTAAAAAAGAACTGGAAGCCATTGCCCGGGTCTGCGACGAACATAAGATGCCGTTATATATGGACGGAGCCCGCCTGGCATACGGGCTGACAGCTCCCGGAACAGATGTTACACTGGCAGACATCGCCCGTTTCTGCGACGTATTTTATATCGGCGGCACCAAATGCGGCGCCTTCTTCGGAGAAGCCGTGGTATTTACCAGACACAACCTGCCCGCTCACTTTCTGACCCGGGTCAAGCAGCACGGCGCGTTGCTGGCCAAGGGACATATGTTGGGCATTCAGTTTGACGCCCTCTTCACAGACAACCTGTACTGTGAAATCGGCGCCCACGCCATCCGCATGGCGCAGCTTTTGCAGAACGGTTTACGGACCGCGGGGCTGCCGCTCTATATTAACTCCCCTACCAACCAGCAATTTGTGGAACTGTCGGATGCAGTACTCAAAAGGCTGGACGAACGGGGTGTCGTGTACAGTTTCTGGGAAAAAACAGCACCGGACAAAACGGTCATCCGCTTTGTCACCAGCTGGGCCACAAAAGAAGAAACCGTCCGGGAACTAATCAAGATACTGAAAGAAGTACTATAGGTTAAAAGCAGAAAACGCCGGCCGTTCCAGCCAACGTTTCCTATAATCTATTCTTTTACTATTGTAAAACGGGGCCTGCAGATTGCAAACAGAAAATACCCGGGTATGTCAGCAAAGATAATCCATACCGCAGCCTGCATTTTAATCGCAAATACTATAAGCATATGATATAATAAAAAAGCAAATCTGCGAAACTTAATACGGTAATTTATTGGAAGGAGCTGTACACTATGATCAAGTTTGCCCATAACAATTTCAACGTGCTGGATTTGGAAAAAAGCCTGCAGTTTTATCAGGAAGCGTTGAACCTGAAAGAAGTCCGCCGGACAGAAAAGCCGGACTTCACATTGGTATATTTAGGCGATAACGGCGAGACGCCTCATACGCTGGAACTGACCTGGCTGAAAGATCGTAAAGAGCCCTATAACCTGGGCGAGAATGAATTCCATCTGGCTTTTGTCACCGATGACTACGAAGCCCTCCATGAAAAACATAAAAAGATGGGCTGTATCTGTTATGAAAATCCCATGATGGGCATTTATTTCATCAGCGACCCGGACGGCTACTGGCTGGAAATCCTGCCGGTACGGTAAGGTAAAAAACTGATTCAATACGTTTGTGTCGTCGCCAAACCGCGCATACTAGTGAATCAGCAGTTCCAACTATTCTAAAAACATGGAGAATCAGAACATGCGCATCATTGTAATTGACGGACAGGGCGGAGGCATCGGCCGCTCTTTGGTAGAATTACTTGTTAAAAATTTCCCGGACGCGGAAATCGGAGCGACAGGAACCAATTCCATCGCAACGGAAACTATGCTGAAAGGCGGACCGTCCTTTGCAGCTACCGGTGAAAACGCAATCTTGTTTAACGCTGCAGAAGCCGATGTGATTATCGGGCCTGCGGGCATCATCATGGCCAACGCCCTGCACGGGGAAATCAGCCCGGCCATCGCCATGGCAGTTTCCTCCAGCAAAGCAAAGGTAGTGCTCATTCCTATGAACCACTGCCGTGCGTACATCGCCGGAGTGGAAGAGAAAAAAGTTGCGGAATACCTGCAGGACGCAATAGACATTATCCGGCGAATTATGAAAGAAGAAGAAAAGTAAAAAAGCTATGCCGTCAGCCATCTCTGCAAGGATGACCGGCGGCATTCGTATTTGAAAAACAGGTTTGTCAAACCAATGTCATTTTGTTAATCGCAATTCTGAAAAAATCAGATTTGTCAGCCCGACGCGTTTTTCGGTTCAGCTTCATTCAAACGGCTGATAAATCCCCTCTGCCCTTTTGCGGCTTGCCGTTTTGGAAAGGTAGGTTCCTTCAATCACAGGAAAACCCCGGCGCGCAATAGTCTTCTTCAGATAATTCTTAAAAGGACAGGGCAGACGGTGATGGTTCTCCGAGCAAATACAGGTAGACAGATGAATCACCACGTCCTCTTTTTTTTCTTCGTTGGCCAGCAGCCGTTTTTCCAGATTTTCAATTTTTACATCAATTCCGGCTCCGCAGCAGCCGCCGCAGTTAACAACCATGTACCGGGTGTCCTCCGGATATCCTTCCATTTTCCCGCTGCGCTGGGTAAACGCTTTCATGCAATTATATCCGGAACAGCGCCGGGTCACCAGCTCGCACTGCACAATTACCACTAATTTTGACATGGTCATTCCTCCTCAACTATTGTATAATAAAAAATGTAAAAAGAAAGGACAGCAGATAGTATTCTGAACAGGAGATCGGCGTCGTCACCTTTTTTATTTCCTTTGTGGGAGGCGCCATCGGTTTTAAACTGGGGGAACAGTTCGTAGTCACGCCACCCGGGCCGGCGGTTTGGTTCTCTGCCTCATCGGGCTGAAAGTACTGCTGGAACACACAGGGTATCTGTAACACACTGCTTATGCCAGCAGCATGACGGCCTCACCCGCTTGTACTGAATGAAAGAAAGCGGGCCACAATTTTTCTCACTAATAAAACCAAAGTCTGTTTTTCACATGGCTTCGTCTGCATCAGGCGAAGCTGTTTTAATAAAAGAACGAACGCGCTTTTCCGGCTTCAACGTGTAGTCGGTCCAATACAGTACATTTTCATCGAAACTGTAATATAAAAGTCCCGACCCGTTACGATACCTCACCTTATCCTTCACGCTGCCGTCACGTTTCACCTTTCGCAATACAAAGAGGCCATTTTCATAGTACAGACTGCCATCTTTCTGATAGTGCGCCCGCATGATATACACGTCCATTTTGGGAAGCTTGTCGCGTGCAGCGACAGTCACATCATACCAATCCGGTTCATCCGCCGGCGTAACGGATATAAGCAGACGACCGCCCGCCTTTTCTTCCCAGTAACCTTCGTAGCTTTCCGGCGCAACCATTTCATAGTCTTTTCTGCCTGTCTGAATGGGCCGGTCGGCGAAAACCGACGGGCAGCATAAAAGGGTAAGCAAAAGCAGGCAAAGGGCAATTAGTTTTTTCATTTTGACTCTCCAATCCTAAGGGAACACTGATTAATTTGTCTACCTAAAGCCTTTTTCCTGATTTTACTCCAAAAACAAAAAAACATCAATTACATTAAGGAAGAATGAGCATGAACTATATACACTATTACCAGTCGCCGCTGGGCGAAATCATTCTGACCAGCGACGGCAAGTCCCTCACCGGCCTATCGTATGACTTCCCGGAAATGCTGTTGCCTTATTTCATAGAAAAACCGCTTCCCATTTTTTCGGAAACGGATCGCTGGCTGGATATCTATTTCAGTGGAAAAAATCCCGACTTTACCCCGAAACTGAGTCTGAAAGTAACAGGTTTCCGAAAAATGGTATGGGATATCCTGCTCACGATCCCGTTCGGCCAGACGATAACCTATGGGGAAATCGCCAGCCGTATTGCAAAGCAAAGAGGCATTCCCCGCATGTCCGCTCAGGCAGTAGGCGGCGCCGTTGGTCACAATCCTATTGCACTGATTATCCCCTGTCATCGGGTAGTGGGAGCCAACGGCAGTCTCACGGGTTACGCCGGCGGCATAGACAAAAAAGAACAGCTGCTCAGGCTGGAACAGGTTGATATGAGCCGTCTTTTCATCCCCAAACGTAAGGCAGCCTTTTATTGTACCTCCTCCACGTCATAATAAAAGTCCAGCGGATTCAGCTTTACCATTTTTTTCTTGCTTACACGGTTGTGCAGCGGATTGCCGTACACGATGACCGCATAATCTTTGTCGAGAATGTCCTGCATCTCCTGTAGGGATTTTGCATTGTCGAAAGCAGGATTGTTGTATCTGGTATGATTCTCCGGGCTTTTGCTGTCAAAATACAGACGGTAATAATTCTCCACCGTACCGCTCTGAATATTGGTTGTAGACGAAAGAACAAGGTCATAATCGCCGCTCACTTCCACGTCGCGCAGCGCGTTCACGTGCACCGACTGCAGTTTGATGTCGATGCCTGCCTTTTTGGCCTGGAGCTGGGTGGCTTCCGCAATTATTTTGAATTCCGGCCGGCTTTCGTAGAACACCATCTTCAGGGTGACCGGCTTATCTGCTTTCACCGGATTATAAATCCGATTGGATTTTGTATAGCGGGAATAGTCAGGATTGCAGACCACATAACCACGCAGCGGTTTTTCCATATCCTGCAGGTTGATGCACTCTGCCAGGATTTTGCGAAGCTTCGGATTACTTAACGGCCGGTCCGGCGCCATGTTCATCCGGCTCATGATGGTACGGGCTCCGCCGACTTCTTCATGCTCGCGTCCTTTGTAATACTGCGGGTCAACATCGAATACCACGTCTACATCTCCCGTTTCAATAGCCATGCCCCGGGTAGCATTATGGCCTATGGCAAGGTATTCATATTTTTTTCCGTTACGCTCTACCACCGCTTTCTCGGCGGAATAAGAAAGCACCTTGCCGCCGGTATACACGTTACCGCCTTTGGCAATGCAAAATACCGGATCGGTAAGGACAGACTTCTCGCCATTATATTCAAACTTGTTGTCCGTCAGCACTTTCCATCTGCTTTTCTTCATCACTTCTCTGGCACGGACGTTCTTTGCGCAGGAATCGGTCAGGCTGTCGCAGATATCTTTGGCAGTCACCTTGCTGCCGTCGGCAAATTTCACATCCTTCACCGTAAACACATTCCCGTCAAAGTCTGCCAGCCAGGGCACCAGTTTTCCGTCGGCATCGAACTTCAAAACGGTTTCGCCCACCCCGATACGCGTGGTGGACCAGCCGTCATACCCTTTCGTGTGATCGTACGTGGCCATTAAGTGGGGCACGCCCACCTTGAACACCGCCGCCTCTTTTTTCTTTTCCCCGCTGCAGCCGGACAATGCCAGTACAGCAAGCGTCAAAACGCATAAAACCCTCGTTACCTTCATCTTTCTTCTTCCCCTTCCCAAAATGCCGACATTTTCCATAAATGCCGGTACCAATTTGTTCCGCTTTCATAATTTGTTCCCTGCCCAGCCGGGAATCCTGTACATTTGTCAGTATCATTGCCCGTTAGCAGAAAAACTGTTCCGGTCTCTCCTTCATTCCGCTGCACAGAAAAACAAAAAAGCTATGAAGCGGCTGGCTCCTTCCGGAACCGGTAAGCCTTCATAGCTTTCATTCCTATTATTCAATTCTGTACTGTAATGTACCGTCCATGCTCCGCTCCAGCGAAGCGCATCACTCTTGTGATAATTTATTTTATCATGCGCGGAAAAAACTGTCAAGAAACGGGAAAGTCATTCCTTCTGTTCCGCGCCCCCCTTTACATTCCGATGAACTCACGATTCCGTTACATAAATAGCATATTCATGATTCAGAACCACCGTGCTTCCCGGCCGTACCTTTTTCCGTTTTTCTTTTAACACGACCCCGTCCATGGTTACGTGTCCCTGCTCAATTTCATACGAGGCCTGTCCGCCGCTTTCCACAACGCCGGCCAGTTTCAACAGCGCCGAAGCAGGAATATATTCTGTGTCTATTGCTACTGTTATTTTTTTCATAGGTCCTCTCTCCAATCACGCTCTTCTTATAGTTTTCCCCCCAGATTTTCCAGCGAATCGATCACGATCAGGCAGTTCGGCCGCACATGTTTCATCACATAACGCATCTTGTCTTTCGGCACGGCAATACAGCCGCCGGTAAAGGGTTTGTTCGGCCCGAAGCAGTGCATAAAGAGCGCCGATCCTTTTCCGGGTATGCGAAGACGGTTATAATTGATGTTCAGGCAGTACTGATAATGCTCTTTGTAATCAATAATATGTTCGCTGTTTTCTTTGTCCAAAGAGGGATAGTTCCGAATGTCCACCATGCGGTCATACTCCATGCCCGGCCGCTGATCGCCCGACCAGTAGGTGTTTTTATCAACCTGGGTGTATGGAATGGCGCAGCCGGGATCCCGGGCAATCCCAAAGGCTTTATTAAAACGGAAAGTGCCTGCAGGCGATTTCCAATCACCCTCTTTTTCTTTCCCCAGTCCTTCCCTGCCGATAAAGCCCGGCGTAGTCATAATCTGATGCCAGCGTCCGTCTTTTTCTTTCTCATGCATGGAAATCCAGGCTGTCGTTTTGCCAACGCCGCCTACCACGATGAGCTGCTCTGTCTTTGCCGCGGCAGGCAGCGCCGTCACCCATTCCGGAGACAGCGTTTCTTTCGCATGTCCGGCTTTCCCCGGCATGTCAACTTTTACAAGGGATTTAGCAATATCCAACTTTTAAACCGCCAACGTATCAAGCTGATAATTGTAGTATTGTATATCGAAACCCGATGAAAAGAAATGCTGTGATATGCCTACGATTTCTATATTTGAATCTTCGATTCCTCCTAAATATTTCGCCATGGCGTCTCCTTCACATCAGATTGCCACATCAATTTTGGCGCTTACACCTACTCCCTGGACACGAGTACAATGAGACGGATCAATCGAATCTACCGGTATCAATGCCTGTACACGGAATGATCGGTTCAGAAAATCCCCTTCCAGCGCCAACGCTCCCTTGCACTTGTCAACCAGAGCGCGAGGACCGCTGATCTGCGCCGCTCCTACATAACCTTTGGTGCCAACCGCAATAATCGGCACGACCTTGGTTGCATATGAATCAGAAACAGGGTATTTTGCTGTCAGCTTGTTGATAAAGGTGTTCAGTTCGTTTCCATACTTGTCTACCAGCCAAACGATACCTCCTGTTTTAACCGCTTTTCCTATGTTTCCCAGAACGCTCCCAGCGTCCGCTTTTGGAACTGAAACCATATTGCCTGCCATAAAACCTAGTACTGCTGCAACAATGATAGCCTTTTTCCCTTTCAACATCATTCAGCCTCCCTCATATCAGACTTCTCGTTCATAAAACCATACGTATAACGGCATAGCTTTACATACACAGAGGCCCTGCCGTTTTTTCCAGCGCCGCGTCCAGCGAGTCATAATTAGTGGCATCGACCGGATGAAAGGCCATGCGCTCCGGATACGCTGTAAGGGAATGCATAACCGGTTCCATTTCCTGCACGACGATGGGAAGATCCAGCCCAATAAACTGAATCCCCTTAGCCGTCAAATGGAGTGCCTTCGGCGTATAGCCACAGGGCAGATCTACACAGGTACGGTAACCGGAATTTTCAATCAGGGAACACATGGTGCGGTACTTTGCTTCCACCACCAGTGCGTTGCCAAGGATCACTGTGGAACCCGACAAATCCTGAAGCGGTTCCTTATTTTCTATTTTCAGGGAACGGACAATGCGTTCAGCATCCGGTATTTCCGCCTGCGCCATCAGGCAAACCGCTGTTTTTGCTGTCACGAATACGGGATTGGTCCGTGCCATTGCGCTGTAATCAGATTCAGTGTTCATAAGAGAATACACCTGCTAATATATACAAAACAAAGTTGCCAAAATTGACATGGAAGCTAATCTATATTGCCAAAAGAGTCTAGGAATTCTGCCCGCGCGCGGCGACGATATCCAAAAGGTAGCCGGGCGTAAAGAACTTGTCCATGAACTGGTAGTAGCCCAGCAAGGGGAGCACGGCCTTGTACTGATTGGCCAGAAGGCCCTGTTCGATATGAATGTCATCCGGCCCGGCGATGACCAGGACGTTCTGGTCGTCCACCGAGTACGCCTTCCATTCGACCTTGTCTGTGGACGGGTTGCCGCAGCGTGCGAAATTGGTCCACATCTGCTGAACAGCCGTGAAGATCTCTTCGGGGATGTTGGTGCCATTGAAGGTGCTGTCCGTCCCCACGCCGCGAAAGTCGAATACGAACAGGAGCTCCACGGAATGCGCCGCTCCCATATCCGGGTTGCTGCCCGGGTACGACCAGTAGTAGCAGAACGTCTTGTTGAACGCGCTTTGGGCGTCGAGCTGTTGGAGCATGGGAACCCTGAACATGAGCTCATTTATGAACTCCGTCTCCACAAGTCCCGGCTCCTGATCCCTGCATACCCGCCGGAATTCTTCGTAATACTTTTTGTCCTCTTCCTTCAGGTAGGGAACTGCGTCGCCCGCAGCGCGCCGGGCGTATAGTTTTTGTTCTTCCAGGCTCAGACACGGGCCCTCGCCCATGAACAGCCTCATCTCGTCGGCCGTGGTGCCTGCCATGATGGATATGTGCTTTGCGTAACCTTTCCGGTACAGCTCGATGGGCGCCTCGGGGAGCACCTCCGTTCCGTAGTAGGGACAGGATGTGAACTTGCCGACCGCTTCGACATACGCCTTCTGAAGCTCCTCTTCGGACAGCGCCATGATGTCGTCCATGGTCTTGCAGCCGGTGTACTCCAGCAGCGCCTTAGTTTTGCCCTGCGCTGCTTCGCAGTCGACCGGGAAGGCCAGGGTGGTCGAGCCGCTCTGGGCGATGACCTTCTGGAAATACCGGTTCGCCTCCTTCATGACCGGCAGAATGGAGACAGAGCCGCCGCCAGCGCTTTGCCCGAAGATGGTCACGTTGTCAGGGTCGCCGCCGAAAGCGGCGATGTTCTCGTGCACCCACCTGAGCGCCATAGCCTGATCGAGCAGGCCGTTGCAGGGCGCAGTCTTGAAGTTTTCACCGCCGGGCACCGACGAGAAGTCCATGAAGCCGTACATGTTCAGGCGGTAGTTGATGTT